>CAZAHS010000001.1:0-17742 GCA_964484855.1 uncultured Sphingomonadaceae bacterium
GCGGTGAATACCAAGAACGCACGGAATGGGAAAAGTTTATCCATTTCCTCCTGCTCCCATTCTTTGTCATCGGCCGGTTGCTCGGCTTCACTGGCAGGACCAGCGTAGGATTTTCAGGCGGCGGCGGCAGCTTTGGCGGCGGCGGTGCATCGGGCGGTTGGTAACGGCCAAAAGGGTTGAACATATATGAAAAAACGACAGCAACTGACCGCTAAAGAGCATAAGCTGGTCACAGATGCCGTGGCCAAAGCTGAGCAGGAAACCGATGGCGAGATTGTCACAATCGTTACGCCGTTATCAGACAAATATCATGATGCAGGGTTGCATTGGGCGCTGGCGCTCACCTTATTTTATTTGGGCAGCATAGCGGTATTCCCGGGCTTTTATGGCCGCTTTTTGCTGTGGCTTAGTGGCGGTTGGGATCATGATTACAGCGCATCAGAACAATTGGGCGTTATGTTCGTCAGCACTGTAATCGTCTTTCTGATCCTGCGCTATCTCTTTGCTTATATGCCGCTGCGCTTGGCGCTAACGCCCAAATCAACCAAGGCGCGCCGTGTACGCCAACGCGCAATAGATTTTTTCAAAGTCGGTGCAGAACGCCGGACAGTTGGGCTAACCGGCATATTAATCTATATGTCCATGGGTGAGCATCGCGCCGAAATAGTTGCAGATGAAGCCATTATTGCAAAGGTGGCACCAGAAATTTGGGGTGACGCGATGGCCGCACTTATAGACAATGTGCGCGCAGGCGAACCCGGCGAAGGCATGGCAGAGGCCGTGCGCCATGTTGGTATTGTGCTGCGCGAGCATTTCCCGAAAAGCGATGGGAATGCTAATGAATTGCCCGACAGGCTCATCGAATTATAAGCCGGTCATCCGCCTACCCCGCCCTTATATAATCCCTTATATAATATAGAGTCTGTCATGCCATCCAATCCTAATCCTGAACCCGCAGTGCCTGAATATGCCGATCTCGATCATCCTGAAGAGATAATGTGGCAGGGCCTTTACATTACCAGCAAGAAAAAGGGCCGATGGGAATTTGTCGCGCGCGCACGCGGCATTCGCGCTGCGGTCATCATGGCTCTGGTTGATGGTGATGTGCTGCTGGTTGAGCAATATCGCGTACCATTGGGCCGCTTTTGCATTGAATTGCCTGCCGGACTGGTTGGCGATGAAGATGCGGGCGAAGATCCGCTTGTCGCGGCTGGCCGTGAGCTGGAAGAAGAAACAGGTTACCGCGCAGGCAAACTGACTGACTTGGGCGAATATTTTTCATCCCCCGGCATGGTTAGCGAAGCCTATACTTTGGTGAAAGCAGAGCAATTGCAGCAGATTGGCCCGGGCGGCGGCGTCGAGGGCGAACATATTACCGTACACCGCGTTGCGCTCAATAATCTCACGCAATTCATCGCCGATCAACGCATATTGGGCAAAGCCATTGATGGCAAAGTGCTGATGTTTTTGGGCGCCCATGCCGTTAACGCGGCCCTAAAGGGCGATTAAAAGCGCGCTCGGCAATCAGCCAAAATTATCCGCATAGGCTTGCAATTTCAGGCGCTTTTGCGGCGTTGCTTTCACGGCCGCGTCAATGCCATATTTTTGCGCATAGGCGCTGGCGGCTTCCTGCGAGGGGAATGTCAAACGCACTTGCTGCTGCGTATCACCGGACCCTGCCCAGCCAGTTAGCGGGTCGGGCTTTTTCGCCTCGGCTGGCTCAAATTCCAAAACCCAAATATGAGTTTTGGCTTTGCCAGATTGCATAGCATTTTTGGGGTTTTGATAAATACGGGCGGGCATGACATTACCTTCTCATCTGCTTTAGGCTGCTTTGCCGCATGCGCAGCATCAGGGTCAAGCCCGATTGCACGCCCTTGCGCTTAAATTTCATCACTTTGCCGCTCTGGCCTGCGCATTTCGCGTTTTCAGACTGGGAACCGCCTGTGTAGGATCATCGGGCCAAACATGGCGCGGGTAACGCCCGCGCATATCCTTTGCGACATCATGCCAACTGCCCTGCCAAAAGGCCGGTAAATCACGCGTTGTCTGGATAGTCCGCCCGGCAGGTGATGTTAGTTCCAAAACCAAGGGAACAGGCGGCTGCCCAACATGCGGATGCTGGGCCAGACCATAAAGCGCCTGCACTCGCAAATTCACCGTCGGCCCGGCCTCTGCGGCATAATCAATCATATGCGTACTGCCCGCAGGGCTGGTAAAATTTTGCGGGGCTTTTTGCGCAATATGCTGCTGTAAATCCCAGCCCAACAGGGCCTGCAATGCGCCGTAAAGTGCGTCCGGTGCAATATCGGCAAGCCCGCGCACATGTGCCAATAGCGGCGCAAGCCATTCATCTAAAGAGGTTTTCAGCGCTTCATCATTCAATATATCCACATCGCAAAATTGCGCGCGTTGGCGCAGCGATATAGCGCTTTTGCTCCATGGCAAATTGTCCAAACCATGCTGCGCCAGATGCTCCAAAAGGCATGGGATAATGTCATCAGGCTGGGCGGTTACATTCTGCTTTGCCATGATAATCGCACCCAGATGCAATTGCTCCTCGGCAAAGACACGGTCCTGCTTTTTTTCATAATGCGCGGTGCGGCGGCGCTTAATTATGTCACTGCAATGCTGCTCTATATCGCCAGCGTCCACCGCAATAGCTGCGCCAATCATGGCCGCACCTTTTTGCCCGTAAACATTGGCGATGGCCAGCCATGCGGCATTGGGGAATGTGCCGCTATCATAAAGACGATATGCACGGCCCCCTGCCGATATCCAGTCCTGCCCTGATTGATCGCGCCGCCGCGCCAGCTTGTCGGGAAAAGCCTGCGCCAACAACATGCCCAGCGGCAAGGGTGCTTTTATTGCTTTACCGGCATGCTCTCTCGCCTGTTTGGCCCAGCCCTGCGTCATTTTATCGGCCTGCTTATCGCGCTGAACATTGCTGCGCGCAAAATTATCCAGCCGCATGGCCAGATCAATAGCATTGCCGCCCAGATTGCGCTCTTGCAACAGCAATGCTAGCCGCGCAGCAATGCGTTCCTGCCCATGTTGCGCGCCGATAAGCAGCATATGCGCAAGCGCAGGCGGCAAAGGCATTTGCGCGATTTTGCGGCCATGATCGGTGAGCGCATATGTGTCACCAATCGCACCAAATGCGGCAAGCTGTTGGCGCGCCGCAGCCAAAGCGGCATCAGCGGGCGGATCAAGCCAGCGCAGTTGGCGCGGGTCATTCTCCCCCCATATTGCGCATTGTAGCGTCAGGTCCGCCAAATCGCTTTGCAGAATTTCAGGGGTATCAAAAGGCGGAAAGCCAGCCGTCGCAGCCTTTTCCCATAAACGATAAACCACACCCGGCCTTTGCCGCGCAGCGCGCCCTGCCCGCTGTGTTGCTGATGCTTGTGATATACGCTGTGTCAACAGCACCGCATCGCCAATCTTGCTGTCAAATACAGCTTTGCGCGCCATGCCGCTATCAATAACGATGCGCACACCGTCTATGGTCAGGCTGGTCTCGGCTATATTGGTTGCCAAAATCACTTTGCGATTACCGTCAGGGGCTGGCGTGAGTGCATGCCGTTGTTCAGCAAGTGATTGCGTGCCATAAAGTGGGCAAATCAGAATATCATTATCTAGGCTGTCCTCCAGCCGTGTTTGCAATTGGCGAATATCCGCTGCGCCGGGCAAAAAGCAGAGAATATCGCCCGCATCTGCGCCCTCTTCATCCTCCAGCGCCTGATGCACTGCCTTGGCCATAGCGCTTGGTAAACGCTCATCGGGGCGGCGGCCAATATAGCGCTCTTGCAAAGGAAAAATGCGCCCCTCGCTTTCAATAACCGGCGCGCCGTCCAGCAAATCGGCAAAGCGCTTGCCATCCAGCGTTGCCGACATGGCTATGACTTTTAAATCGGGGCGAAAAACATTTTGCGCCTCCAATGTTAGCGCCAGTGCAAAGTCGCAATTCAAACTGCGCTCATGCACCTCGTCAAAAAGCACCGCCGAAACGCCGGTCAGTTCAGGATCATTTTGCAATTTTTGTAAATATAAACCCTCGGTCATCACCTCTACGCGGGTATCGGGGCCAATTTTGCGGTCCATGCGTACGGCATAACCAAAAGTCTCACCCACTTTTTCGCCGGCCAATCGGGCCATATGTTCAGCGGCTGATCGTGCCGCCACTCTTCGCGGGGAGAGCAGAATGATGGTGCCATCCGCCCATGGCTGGGTGATAAGCTGCGGCGCAACCATCGTAGTTTTACCTGCACCGGGCGGCGCTATCAGCACCAAATTGTTATGGCTTTGAAGGGCTGCGCCCAGCTCCGGTAAAACCGCGCATATTGGCAAATCAGGCTGTTTAGGGTGCACCATATTGCGGCCGCGACCTTATATAGGCCGCCATTTAATAGGCCCGCGAAATCGCGAACTCTACTGTTTCAATCATTGCAGATTTGGCCTGACTGGCGGGGAAGCTGGCAATCGCATCAATGGCCCGCTGGCCATAATGGCGGGCACGTTCGATAGTGGCATCAATGGCGCCATTTTCACGCATCAGATTGATTGCATAGGCCAAATCTTCATCAGACGCCTTATGCCCTATAATCGCACTTTCCCAGAATTTGCGCTGTTCAGCATCGCCGCGCGCATAAGAGAATATGACCGGCAAAGTCATTTTGCCTTCACGAAAATCATCGCCCACACCTTTGCCCATGGTCGCCTGATCCGATGTATAATCAATTGCATCGTCAATAAGCTGAAAGGCAATGCCCAGATTGCGGCCATATTGGTCAAGCGCCATTTCCTGCTTCTCGTCACGCTCTGCAACAACCGCAGAAATCCGGCAAGCAGCGGCAAATAAAGCCGCTGTTTTGGCACCAATAATGGCCAGATAACGCTCTTCATCGGTTTCAATGCGGCGCTGCGCGGTCAATTGGTCCACTTCCCCCTCGGCAATCACTGCGGACGCGTTGGAAAGGATGCGCAGCACTTTGAGTGACCCATCTTCGACCATGAGTTCAAAGGAGCGGCTAAACAAAAAGTCGCCAACCAATACGGTGGCAGGGTTGCCAAAAATCAGATTGGCCGCTGCCTTGCCGCGGCGCATGTCGGAACCATCAACAACATCATCATGCAGCAATGTTGCGGTATGAATAAATTCCACAGCCGCTGCCAGCTTATGATGGCGTGAGCCGGGATAATCCAGCAGCTTTGCGCTTGCCAAGGTCAGCATTGGCCGCATTCTTTTGCCGCCGCCTGCTATTAAATGCCCTGCCAATTCGGGTATGAGAGGGATTTCAGATTGCATACGGTCAAGAATGACGCTGTTAACAGCATTCATATCCTGAGCGACAAGAGACATTATCGGGTCTAGGCTAGGCGCTTTATCGCCATGAAGGGGGTGTATTGTTGCTGTCATTAAATGTGATGTGGCAATCAATGAGGCTATTGGCAAGCGCAAATCAGCAATAGACTAAAGGCGCTCATCTGCTAATATAGCAATATGAGTGAAGACCAGACATTACGCGCTTATCGCGAGAGTATCGACAATATTGATGCAGCATTGGTTTTCATGCTGGCAGAGCGCTTTAAAATCACCAAAGCCGTAGGCCAATATAAGGCAAAAACTGATTTGCCGCCGGCCGACCTGTCGCGCGAAGATGCCCAGATTGACCGGCTGAAAAAACTGGCAGAAGACGCCAATCTGGACCCAGAATTTTCTGCAAAATTCCTGCGCTTCATCATAGATGAGGTCATTCGCCATCATGAGAAATTACGCAGCGAAGAGGGTTAGGTTTTGCGCCCTTAAGCGGCTAGCGGCAAAATCAGCTTTACCAAAAGACCGCCCAAATCCTCGCTTTCATGCAGTGAGACGCTGCCGCCATAAATCTCTGCCACATCGCGTACAATTGCTAAGCCAAGACCTGTTCCAGGCTTGCCGGTATCCAGCCGCGCCCCGCGATCAAAAATGCGGATGCGTTCTTCTTCAGGAATGCCCATGCCATCATCTTCCACCCATATTTCTGCATAATGTTTATCGCCTGAAGCGTCCTTAGCTTCCCGCTTATTGACAGTAACAAAGACACTGCCACCACCATATTTGGCGGCATTTTCAATAAGATTGCCCAATAACTCGTCCAGATCCTGACGCTCCAGTGCGGCCTCTAACTCTTTTTCTCCGTCCAGATCAAAACGCACATGGGAATATAATCTGGTAACAGCCCTTTCCACTGCCTCCACACTGGGTCGAATGGCTGCCCGGCTTTGCGAATGGCCTCTGCGCCCAACGGCCCGCGCCCGCGCCAAATGGTGGTCGACCTGTCTGCGCATTACCGCCGCCTCGCGAATGACAATATCACCCAAATCATCGGCCTTGGCGGTGGCCGCATTCATTACAACCGTTAGCGGGGTTTTCAGAGCATGCGCCAAATTGCCGGCATGACGCCGCGCCTCCTCGGCCTGGTTTTCATTATGCTCCAGCAGCGCATTAAGTTCATCCACCATTGGCATAACTTCGCGCGGCAGGCTTTCTGTAACGCGGTTTTGCTGGCCTGTGCGCATAGTATAAATTGCCTGCCTAACGCGCCGCAGCGGCCATAATCCATAAAAAGTCTGCAATGTTGCCATTATGATAAGGCCAAGCCCCAACACGACAAAACTATAAAAAATAGTGCTGCGCACTTCAATAATTTGACGGTCCAAATCAGCGCGATCCTGCGCCACAAGAAACCACCATCTAATATCTGATCCTGGCAGAAAAATTCCGCGCTCAATTACCCGCAATTCTTCATCAGCAATGCCAAATCCTTGCGGATCATCACCTGCAATGTCGGTCGCATTGTCTTCGATGATGATATCAGGAACTACACCCTCAAGTGCTTGCTGAATTTCTGATCCCGCATCATAAATATACGCACCATCGGCTTTTTCCAAAGCTTTGGGGGCAAGGCTGCGATCCCATAATGACCGGGATGCAAAATCTTCAAAGCCCTCGCCTCTAATTTGCCAGTAAAAGCCGCTATCAGGCTCTAAAAAGCGTTGGTCACCCAGCGGCCTATTGAACAATACCTCCCCATCCTGCCCAATCTCGGCAGAGGCGATCATGGCATTGAGAACATATTCCAACTGTTCGTCAAAATTGCGCGTGATGGTATTTTCCAGAACACGATCAAGAATGATGCCGCCGCCAAGCAGAAGCACCAATATCCACGCAGCGGCAATGGTTATCATCCGCCGGTTTAATGAACCGGTATCGCCTTTTTGTAATAGCTCCGCTCGCGCAATCTCAGCTTTTTTCGCGGGTCTTATATCTGTCATATCGGGCAACATTGCATCATGCTGCCGGACCCGCATAGCGAGTATATGTGCAAGATCGGCCTATCTGCACAAAGATGCGCAGCACAATATTAGTCAATGCGCTCTTCTGGGTCTTCCAGACTATAACCAAGCCCGCGAATAGTTGTAATAACTTCACTACCAAGCTTTTTGCGGATACGCGTCACAAAGACCTCTATAGTATTGGAATCACGATCAAAATCCTGATCGTAAATATGCTCTATCAGCTCTGTGCGAGAGACAACTTTGCCCTTATGGTGCATCAGATAAGAGAGCAATTTATACTCTTGCGCCGTCAATTTTACAGGCTCGCCATCAAGCGTAACCTTGCCCGACCGCGTATCCAAACGCACAGCCCCTGCAATAAGTTCAGAGCTGGCATTACCGGTTGAGCGGCGTATTAACGCACGCAAACGCGCAATCAGTTCCTCTGTTTGAAAAGGTTTGGCCAAATAATCATCTGCGCCAGCATCCAAACCAGCCACTTTATCAGACCAGCTATCGCGCGCGGTCAAGACCAGAACGGGGAAGGTTCGGCCCTCTTTGCGCCACATGCCAAGCACGGTTAACCCGTCAATCTCTGGCAGACCTAAATCAAGCACCACTGCGTCATAATCTTCTGTAGAACCCAGAAAATGCCCATCTTCACCATCAGTTGACAGATCAACAGCATAGCCGGATCCTTCCAATGTAGATTTGAGCTGTTGGCCCAAAGTTGGCTCATCTTCTACAATTAACAGGCGCATATTTGTCTCCGAATGTGGGAACCGCGATATAGGTGCCCTAAATATTATTTTTATGGAATGCTTATTTATACATAAAAGAGAAAGGCATGTTTGTCACCTTCTGGTCAAGCTATATAGCTTAGGCAGGTCAAGCCATAAAGCTTAGGGTAAAAGCCTAAAACCTATTGCCTGCGCAATATTTTGCCCGTGCGCGCATCAACATCAACAAAAGTAACGCGATTGTCTCGAATAAATTTTAACCGATAAATCCGCGTTCTGGAATCATATTCCGGCCCTAGATATTTCATACCCTTCATGCGCGGCAATATATTGGCTTCAATTTCTTTTAGAGATTTAACACGGCCATCCAACATTTGCTGGCGGGCATCATCGCCCGCACCGCGGCGCTGTGCCTGCGCCTCACTATAAGGCAGCAACATAGTGGCAGAAACAGCCAATGTGCCGATTGTTATCGCGCCAAAAGCATATTTTGCTGGCAAAATCATTTTGGTTAGAAAGAATGCTTTAAAATCCATCGTGCTGATGAAATACCAAAGCCGCTTTGAATAGCAAGTGAATGCAGCCTATCCTCAATATTCACCTTTGTTAGATGATGCAAAACTGCAACGCAAAAGAGCACATCTTATATTCCCGCCTGAAATTTGCGTGATGCCATTTGCAAGATTGCATTTCGGCGCGCTTACCCATAACGGACAATGATATGGCAACACCCCCCATTCTTTCTTATGAAGGCCTTGGCCTTAATCAGGGCAGCGATTGGCTGTTTCGCGATATGGATTTGCACATCGGTCCGCAGGATAGGCTGGCGCTCATCGGGCGCAATGGAGCAGGCAAAACCACTATGTTGCGGCTCATCAATGATGAGATTGAATCCGATAAAGGCCGGCGAACGGTTATACCTGGCACCAATATTGTAATGCTACAGCAAGATCCTGACTTTTCCGCCTATGATAGTTTGATGGACTTTTGCCTTAGCGGTGATGATGCACCGGAGGAATATGAGGTTGCGGCCATTGCCGACCAGATTAATATTGACCTGGATCGCCCCGCAAAAACGGCAAGTGGCGGCGAAAGACGCCGCGCCGCAATATGCCGCGCATTGGCTCAAGAACCGGATTTGCTGCTGCTCGACGAACCTACAAACCATCTCGACCTTGCGGCTATTAACTGGCTTGAAAGCTGGCTTGAGCGCTATAAGGGCGCTTTCGTTGTTATATCGCATGACAGGACGTTTTTGGCGCGCTTAACCAAGCAAACCCTATGGCTAGACAGGGGCAGCCTGCGGCGGAAAGAAATTGGTTTTGGCGGCTATGATGCATGGGTTGAGAAGGTTTATGCCGAAGAGAGCCGCAATGCAGAACGATTAGATGCCAAGTTGAAGATTGAGGCCCATTGGCTTGAACGCGGCGTAACTGCGCGGCGCAAACGTAACCAGGGGCGGTTAGAAAAACTCTATGCCATGCGCGCGCAAAGAGCCGCGATGCTTGGTCCGGCTGGCAATGCCAAAATGAAACTGGCCAGCGATGACACAAAAACCAAATCGGTTATTGTTGCGGATAATATCAGCAAAGGCTTTGGCGATGGTGAAGACAGAAAAGAGGTTATAACTAACTTCTCACTGCGCATTCAGCGCGGTGATCGCATTGGTATTGTCGGGCAAAATGGCGCGGGCAAAACAACATTGCTAAAGATGCTGACCGGAGAGTTGGCACCTGATAAAGGCAGCGTTACACTCGCACAGACATTAGACGGCGTAATCATCGACCAACAACGCGCGCTCATGACCCCGCAAAAGCGTGTGCGCGATGTGCTGGCAGAGGGTGGAGACTGGATTGATGTGCGCGGGGTACGCAAACATGTTCAGGGATATTTGAAAGAATTTCTGTTCGATCCGTCATTGGTTGATGCCCGTATCGGCACGCTCTCAGGCGGCGAGCAATCACGGCTTTTGCTGGCGCGTGAATTTGCCCGCGCATCCAATTTACTGGTCCTTGATGAGCCAACCAATGATCTGGATATGGAAACATTGGATTTGTTACAGGAAGTCATTGCCGATTATGATGGAACAGTATTGATTGTTAGCCATGATCGCGATTTTCTAGATAAGACTGTAACCGTAACATTGGGCCTGGATGGTAGCGGCCATATCGATGTTATTGCGGGCGGTTATGCCGAATGGGAAGCAAAGCGCACAGAGCGTAAAAGCAGCAATGCGCCTGCCAATAAAAAAACGACGGCAGCCAGTAAGGTGAAAACTGCAACGCCGCAAAAGAAAACGAAATTAAGCTATAAAGATCAACGCGATTACGATCTTTTACCGGGCCAAATTGATGATATGGTTAAATCTATTGCGGCGCTGGAGCAGCAATTGTCAGACCCTGATCTATATAGCAAAAACCCTGAAAAATTTGCGCAAATTACGGATCAAATGGACCAATTGCGCAATGATAAAGATAAAGCCGAAGAGCGCTGGCTGTTACTGGCCGAAGAGGTTGAGGATTTAGAAGGCTAGGTTGCCGCTTGCCGCGCTGTCATTATTCCGCGATTTTGTAATAATCCGCCACACGGTCAAGTGCTAAACGCAGCACCAATTTACCAGAACGCGCAGGCCATCCCATATCTTTTTCTGCATTGGGCAGCGCCTCACCTGCGCAGATAATCCGCCAACAAATATCGCGCATATCCCGCCCTGCCATATCAAGCGCTCCGTCAAAACGCGATTTTGCCGCAATTTGCGCTTCGCTATAATTTAAACCAGAGCCGCCGCCCTTGCTTGGGCCAATTGGCGACCATGACATTGTCGCCATCCGGTCAAGCTGCGCAAGTTCATAATCACGGCGCAAAGCTTCGCCCGCGGCAAATTGACGACGGGTTAAATAGCCGCGTGAAAATAGCCATGATATCGGCGATTCATCGCGGTTAAATTTTGGCACATTTAGTTTTTCAACCGATGCAATCTTACGCTTCTTTTTGGTTTTTATAGTCATTATTTTCCCTATTAGGTTAATTTCTGTTGGCAATATCACGCAAATATGACTATGTAGGAAAGTGATTTATTTTGCCTATTTGGTTTTATTGGAGGATTAATGCACAATCATATCCGCGCCATCCGCAAACAGCAGGGGCTGACACTTGCGCAATTGGCCAGTCAATGCGAACCTGAAACCACGGCGCAAACAATTGGCCGGTTAGAAACAGGCACACGAACTCTATCGCTAAACTGGCTAGAGCGCATTGCAAAGGCGCTTAATGTTGATAGCGATATGCTGCTGGCGCGCAGCGACGAAACGCTCGCCAGTCTGACTGCCATTATCGACAATGAGGGCGCAAACACGCCCAAAAGTACCGACTGCCTGCCTGTTTTCAAATCAGAGACTGCGCAAATGGCTGTTCAGTTCAATATTAGTTTGGGCGATTACCGCGCGGGTGATGTTGTTTATCTGGAAAAGATAGACAATGTACATATTAGCAGCGCCCTGAATTGCGATGTCCTCCTGCCGCGGCCAGATGGGCGCTTTGTGTTCGGTCGCATGCTCGCAATGGATGCTGATAAAATACAAATATTGCCGCTAAAGTCAGGCGCAAGGCAGATTATAGTGGCTCGTCCAGAATGGATCGGTGTAGCGAAGCAGCTTTTTCGCAATCTTTAGCTGTTAGGGCATTTTTATGCGCATATTGACCCTTTCAACGCTGTTCCCCAGCAGTGCACGTCCCAATTTTGGTGTTTTTGTTGAACGCCAATGCCAAAACCTCGCGGCTCAGCAGGGCATAGATTTAACAATCATAAACCCCATTGGCATGCCGCCCTTCCCCTTAAAATATGCGGCGCCCTATACCGATTTGCGGCAATTGCCAGAGCATGAGCAATGGCATGGGCTAAACGTCTATCGTCCGCATTTTGCGATGCTGCCCAAAATTGGCGGTCCGTCCAATGCGCGCAATATTGCCAATGCCGTGCTTCCATTAATAAAAAAACTGCATGATGAACAGCCATTTGACTTGATCGATGCCGAATTCTTCTATCCCGATGGCCCGGCTGCGCTAAGGCTTTCAAAGGCGCTGGATATTCCCTACACGATTAAAGCGCGCGGTGCCGACATCCATTATTGGGCTGGTAAAGGCGGATGCAAAGACCAGATTATAGCGGCCGCACAGCAAAGCGCGGCGCTATTAGCGGTATCGCAAGCTATGAAGGACGACATGGCTTTACTGGGTATAGATGCCAAAAAAATAAAGGTGCATTATACCGGCTGCGATCAGGATAAATTCTGTCCAGATGCAGATATCGCGCCGCATTTAGCACCTTTAACTGCAAAACAGCCCTATAGCATCACTGTCGGAGCGCTTATAGCGCGCAAAAATCCGTATTTGATCCTCAAAGCCCTTGAGAGCGTATCTGACCTACACCACATTTTTGTTGGCGCTGGTGAAGAGCTAAATGGCCTTGAAGCGCAAGCAGATCGCGCCGGACTGTCTGAGCGTGTAAGCTTTGCCGGAGCGCTGCCGCATGAACAATTGCCCGGTCTGCTCGCCAATGCACAGATGTTGGTCCTGCCCTCTCAATCAGAGGGTTTGGCCAATGCATGGGTTGAGGCTTTGGCCTGCGGAACTCCGATTATTATCAGTGAGGCTGGTGGTGCCCGCGAACTGGTCAGTGATCCGCGCTTTGGCCGCATAGTAGAACAAGATGCCGGAGCGATAGCCAGCGCAATGCGCGATATGATGGCAGAGCCAATTGACCGCTCTGCCATTCGCGCCAGCGTTGCCAATTTTACCTGGCAGCGCAATGCTGAAGAACTGAAACAATTTTTCGCAAGCGCAATTTCAACAGATAGGAAGATGCGTGGCCGCGACTAATCCCTGCCAAAATCCAAAGGATAAATCGCAGCGCTTATCCAGCGCTCTTCGGCCCGCATAAGACCCCAGGTGCGCACTGCGGCGCGGCTGTCCATGACTTCCAAACCAATATTAAGCAGCTCTAATGCTTTGCGAAATTTAGGCGAAGGATGCACAAGATTATTACCTGTTCCCAGCAAAAGAAATTCCGGCTCTGGTTGCAGCTCCAAAGCGTGGCCCAGATTATCTATGGCAATGTCTTTAATATTGGGCGGCGTCCAGTCAAAGGCATTATCAGGATGCAGAACCAGCCCGCCCGGAACACGCCGATCAGCAACCCGGAAACCTTCTGGGCCGATAGCTGTGACCAATGGGCCGCTAATATCGTCGCGTTTAATTTCCATATATGACAAGCAATTTGCTGTTACGGCACAGCGCCATCATAGCCTTCGCGCAGTTTATTCTGTTCTTTCTCGCTGTCTGATTCCGCTGGAATGAAGCTATCAGGCCCAACGCCAAGCCAGATCAATACAGGAGATGCAATATAGACCGATGAATAGGTGCCAATGATAACACCGAACAGCATAGCGACGGAGAAACCGAAAATCACATCAGGTCCAAGCAGCACCAATGCCAAGAGCGCAATCACCATAGTCAAGCTTGTGCTGACGGTTCGTGCCAACGTCTCATTGATTGAAACATCCAGCAAATTGGCAATCTCCATCTTACGATATTTGCGCAGATTTTCGCGGATGCGGTCATCAATCACAATCGTATCGTTCAATGAATAACCAATAATCGTCAACAATGCAGCGATGATATTGAGATTAAATTCAAGCTGGGTAAACGCAAAAAATCCAAAGGTCAGCACCACATCGTGGAACAAGGCAAATAATGCCCCCACACCAAACTGCCATTCAAACCGCAGCCAGATATAGATAGAAATAGCGATAAGAGCGAAAACCAAAGCGTAAATACCGGTCGACAGCAATTCACCAGAAACCTTACCTGAAACAGAATCTACGCCGTCAATGCGTGCGCCTTGCTGCGCGAATTCACGCTCTATCATGTTGGTTACCTGCACGGTTGCGCTATTGGCCTCCTGCACATCATCGCCTGTCTCTTCATCGAGACGCATTCTTATTTCGATGGTATTTTTTTCATTTTGGCCAAAACCCTGAATATTGGGTTCGCCAAGATTAAGCGCCTGTATCTTTTCGCGTACTTCGGGAATCGGGGCTTCGTCCAACTCCTCAAAAACGACACGAATTTGTTGGCCGCCGACAAAATCAACGCCGAAATTAAGGCCATTAACAAACACCAGAGCGACAGACGCTATGATGGTCAAGATGCTGAAACCAACCGCGATATTGCGGTGTTTCAAAAATGCGATGTTGGTAACATCCGGAACAAGTTTTAGAAGTTTCATATATCCTGCTCCCTATATCGCCAGCTCTTTGGGGCGTTTGGCTTTGAGCCAGATCGCAACAAACATGCGGGTTACAAATACTGCGGTGAAAACAGATGTGATAATGCCGACAATCAGCACAACCGCAAAGCCCTTAATGGGGCCAGAGCCGAACAGGAAGAGCAACACGCCTGCGATAACATTGGTAATATTCGCATCATAAATAGCGCGTGATGCCTCTTTATAGCCAACTTGAATCGAATCAATAATCTTGCGCCCTCGCCTGCGCTCCTCACCTATGCGTTCATTAATCAGAACATTGGCATCAACGGCGGAACCAACGGTTAGAATAAAGCCAGCTATGCCGGGCAATGTCAGCGTTGCATTTAACAGCGCCATGATCGCCAATATCAAAAACAAGTTTAGCACCAGCGCAATATTGGCGTAAAAACCAAAGCGCCCATAAACCGCAATCATATAAAGCAAGACCGCAGCCGTGCCGACTGCACCCGCAATAGAGCCTTTCACAATAGAATCGCGCCCAAGTTCCGCAGTAACGGTGCGCTCTTCAATAATCGTCAATTCAGTGGGCAGAGCGCCGGAGCGCAATTGAATGGAGAGCTGATTTGCTGTTTCAACAGTGAATTGGCCAGAAATCTGTGCTGCTCCGCCAAGAATAGGCTCGTTAAAAGATGGTGCGGAAATAACCTCACCATCCAAAATGATAGCAAAGCGTTTGCCAGTATTTTTGATGCTAAGATCGGCAAATTTTTGCGCGCCCTCACTATTAAACTGAATGTTCACAACCGGTTGGCTAGGGTTTTCCGGGTTAAAGCTTTGCTGCGCGCCGGTCAGGCTATCGCCCTTAATGCCGCCCAGACGCTTAACCGCGATAAAGGGCTGGCTTGGCCCTCCTTCGGGATAAGGGAAGACTTCGCTGCCTATCGGTGCACGTCCGGCAATAACCTCAGCAAAATCGGCCTGATCGTCGACCAGTTTAAACTCCAGCTCAGCCGTTTTGCCCAGCAATTCTTTCAGCTCATCGGGGTCTTGCAAACCAGGCACCTGAACAACAATACGCTCTGCGCCCTGGCGAATAATTGTAGGCTCTCTTGTGCCCAGTTCATCAATACGCCTACGTACAACCTCAATCGCGGAGTTCATGGCATTTTCAACCGCTTGGTTGAGGCCCGCATCCGTTGGCGTTAAAACAAAGCGGCTATCATCACGAACAGCAATCTCCCAATCGCGCTGTCCGGTTAGTCCAGCACCGTTGGTGAGCGGCAACAAGGCTTCACGCCCTGCATCAACCTGTGTTGGGTCGCGCAGAAGGAAAGAAAGCTGGTTATTTTCCCGCGATATATCGCTGATACGTATTTTGGGATCCGCATTGTTCAGCGCGTTGCGCACCGACTCTTCCATATTCTCGATCTGCTGCTCAACAATATCAGCAGGATCAGCTTCAAGCAGCAAGTGACTACCGCCTGCAAGGTCTAGGCCCAGATTAACCTCTTCATTCGGCAAGAATGAAGGCCAATAAGCCTTTTGCGTCGCTTCTGGCAGCAGACTGGGAATAGACAGCAAAACACCGACAATAAGTGTCAGGCTAAGCGATATAATTTTCCAGCGGGGAAATTCTAACATGCTTATGGCTTTTCTATTGGTCAGATATCTGAAGAATGAAGAGTGTCGTGATCGGATGAAATACGAATCTATTAATCATTGGCCGGCTTATCGCCGCCCGGCGGAACAATATCCTGAAGCGTTGATTTAACCGCTTTCACCTTTGTGCCGCCGCCCAGATCAATATCGACATAATCATCATCCGCCTTGACAACCTTGCCAACCAATCCGCCGCCTGTGACCACTTTGTCACCGCGCTTAACCGCAGTAATTTTCTGTTGATGCTCTTTCATCCGCTTTTGCTGCGGGCGGATAAGCAGAAAGTAAAAGATTACAAAAATAGCGACAAGCGGCACCATTGTAACCCAGAATGGCGCTTGAGCACCGGTTGCTGCTGCGCTTAAGCCGTGCAGAGTCATCATTGCGTATAATCCCAAAAAATTTTCAAATTCATCGCATGCATATAATCATGTCTGCACAAAAGAACAGCCTCATAAATATCCTATCCTCAGTCCCTTTGTTAAAGCAGAATAAAGACCATATTACAAAGGGCGATAGTGCAATGGCGCTTGCCAAATATAGGCCTTGCTCCTATAGGCCTAGGCTTGGGTCTATCCCAAGGTCGGGACGTAGCGCAGCCTGGTAGCGCATCACACTGGGGGTGTGGGGGTCGTAGGTTCGAATCCTATCGTCCCGACCAATTTACCCACTACATCATATATATAGCGGTCTGGCAGCATCCCGCCAAAGACCGCTATTTTGTGTTTCTGTGTTTCACAAAATGCAAAGCAAGCAGACATATCACTCAATATAAAAACAAACGGCGCGGCGGGTATTGCTACCTGCCGCGCCGTTATAAAGACAAACCATGTTGTCTTGGCTTTAGAAGCTCAGTGTCGCACCGAATTGGATGCGGCGATCTGGCAGACCCTGGAAGCAAAGCAATCCGCCCTCATTAACGCAGCGCTGAGTGATTCTTGATTTGGTCAAGTTTACACCCTCAATACCGACGTTAAGGAAGTCTGTTACATCATAATTGATACCAGCATTTAGCTGCCCACGGGCTTCTGTAATAGGCGGGAAGCCAAGTGTTGAGTTCAATGTCGCACCGGCTGCCGTATCTAATGTACGGAAAGCATCACGCCATGTGTAACGCGCCCGCGCCGACAAGCCATATTTCTCATAATAAAGCGTCACGTTATAAGCATGCGGCGAGAAGTCGAGCAGCCCTTGTACTGCAGTGACTGGCAGTTGAAGATTCGGATTAATCTCTTGGAAAATATCCTCACCACGACCGGAATTTTCGTTGGTCGCTTCACCACCACTAAATTCTTGATAGGTATAGTTGGCGATAATACCAAAACCAGATGCGAAGCCTAATGTGTCCTCAAATTGTGAGAGATCATATTGGAACGCAACCTCAATACCGGTTTGCCTAGTCGTGCCTGAATCATTAATCGTTGTCAGCAATGGCGCACAAACACCGTTACCAATAACTGGAGATAGAACGTTACGACCAGCAATCGGGTTGAAAATACCGCCGCCTTCACAAGGCGCTGTAATATCACGGAAACCAGTGACAGGATCTTCAAATGGATCGTCTAATTGCGCCACAAACAGGTTTGTACGTACTTTATGGAAAAAACCTACGCTGATGACAGATGCCGGAGCAAAATACCATGATGCGGAAAAATCATAAGATTCAACCGTTTCAGGAGCCAGACCAGGATTGCCTTGATTCACCGGGCTATTACCGCCGGTTGGGAAAGCAAGCGAGATAGACAGATCATCAAAATC
>CAZAHS010000001.1:17752-34741 GCA_964484855.1 uncultured Sphingomonadaceae bacterium
GACGGTTAATATCTTCGCCATAGCTGGCGCGCAAAATGATATCATCAGTCGCTTCAAAGATCAGGTTCACACGCGGTAATAATTCTTGATAGTTACCCGTAACGCTTACTGGCGTAATCAAACCGCCGCCGACATTATTACCGTTAGAGGTAATGCTGGTGTTGATCCAACGCAGACCAAGATTACCACGCAAACGGCCCAGCTCAAAATTGGCTTGACCATAAAATGAGTGGGTTTCCTCCGACACATCAAATGTTGCACCAAGATTATTTGGTGTATTTGGATCAAGATCACTCAGCAAACGTCCGCCATTTGCAATTGCTGCCTGACCGCCAGGAGTGGCATCAAGAACGGCTTGCAATTGGGCAAAAACCGCTGCCTGATTATCGAAAGACTGGTTAGGATCAATCAACAAGAAGTTGCGGAAAGCCAGTTCACGGCCATCAAATTCACCAAAATTATTGGGTCCAGCAACCAATAGATCAGCAAATTCAGTACCGAATGGGCTATTTGCAATTGCGCCAGTACCAAAGTTGGTTTCAATCTGCGTGAAAGCTACCGATGTATCATTATAGCGATAACCCACATCAAATGATGTGAAAAACGGCGTTAAATCCTCAACATCGAGTGTTGTATCGATGCGGAAAGCATTTTCGCGGTTTTCCGTGCGGTTATTACCTGCCTGAACCTGATCGAGTACAACATTGGCCGGGTTCAGCAAGTCAGCAACGGTTGGCGCGAATGGCGATGCAAAATCGACGCCAAAGGTCAGAGCTTCATTGCGCAGATCAAATATAAACGGCACAGAGTTATCATTGCTGGTGCCGTCAAGTGGCGTCAGCGGGTTCGGGTTGATAAAGTTAAGCTGTGTGCTCAAATTTGGCGTTGTTGTATCAGATACAGTGCGCGAACCTTCGATACGTGCGGAGAAACGACCCGCTTCAAATTCCGTACCTAGGCGATAAACTTGGCTGGTTGTAACACGTGCGCCAACGTCGCCAGAGAATCGTAGGTTTGGATCATCATCATCAAACGCTAGATTGGGCTGGATTGTACCAGTCAAAGCAGCCTGAATGCTGCCCAATTCCACACCGTCGAGCGAACCAAAGTTAACAGTTTCAAAGCTATCCGGCACGTTAATAAGATCAACGGCGCTAACGCCCGAACCCTGAATACGCGAACTGTCCTGTGTACGGGTTTGGTCATTGATAATTGTATCAAAATAGAATGATAGATTATCAGATGGTGCCCATTCCAAAGTACCAGCAAAGTTGATAGTTTCAAATTCGAAATTCTCAATTTCCTGGTTCAAAAACTGAATGCCCAAAAATGGGAAATCTGGACCAGGGGCGCCTGTTGAGGTATCCGCTGCACCGGCAGGAATAATATTGTCACGGTCAACACGCGGGCGGAAAGATGTGGCTTCAAGCTCGGTATAGCTACCGCTTAACACAATGCCAATTTCACCAGCACCGGTTGACCAGAGATTGCCATAGCTGCCGGAAATGCGTGGGCGGATGGTATCTGAAAGTTCACTATATTCGCCTTGAACACGCAGCGACAAAATACGATCTGACAAATCAAGTGGGCGAATGGTGCGCAGATTAACTGTACCGCCAACCGCGCCTTCAATAGTTTTCGCTTCAGGCGCTTTAATAACTTCAACCGAAGCGATGATCGCAGGGTTAATATCTTCAAAGCTGATGCCGCCGCGGCCTGTGCCTGCGCCCAGTGTCGTTACATCATTAATGGCAACGCGGTTATCATTTGTACCGCGAATTTGAACGCCGGTACCAACACCCGCAGTCCTTGTAATTTGCACGCCAGTGACGTTCTCAAGAACCTCGGCAAGGTTTTGGTCAGGTAATTTACCAATGTCTTCAGCCTGAATGACCTCAATAAGGCTATCCGCGTTACGCTTTTCATTAAGAGCGCTCTGGAGCGAGCTGCGAATGCCATCAACAATGATGACATCATCACCTTCGGCTTCTTCTGCTGCAGGTGCCTCTTGCGCATATGCCGGGTTAGCAATCGCAATCAAAGCGGTCCCGCCCATGAGAGCGGCAGCAAATTTCATTTGCCCAGCGCCGCCTTGGCGGAAAATTCCACATTTCTTCATATTATCTTCCCCTAATAGTGAACTTTTATTTTTTATAATTTTGATTAATTCATTCATTCAAACCAATCTGTCAAGCGATTAGCCCGCATTGATTTGAATAATCGCCAGTTATTTTCATACCAATCAGATATACCAAAGCAAATGATAGCGGTGTCATTGCCGTATAACGTCGAATGATAAGAGTAGCCTAATCTTCTTCTTCCTTCCCAAACTACTGGCTATATATTCCAAAAGTTACGCAAATTGGCAATATGTGCGTAACAATCTAACGCGAAATATCTTCTAGCGTGTCATAAATGTATCACATCACCTCTAATTACGCCGATCATCCCATTATTTATATGCATGTCCATTTTTTCCGCATGACGGACAAGAAACTGGCGATTTATCAAACAGCAGCGCAGGATATTAAGCCGATAAAGTTACCGCCTTTCCTACAGATAACCAAATAGGATATATTTTTATAAGATATTACCTAATGGAGTTTCTGAAATGACAGATGTTTATGCGTTAATTGACGAAGTTATTGCGCGCGAAGGCGGATATAGTAACCACTCGGATGATAGAGGCGGCGCAACACGATGGGGGATTACCCAGGCTGTAGCGCGTAAACATGGCTATGCAGGCAATATGCGCACATTACCGCGCGAGATAGCGGTTGCGATTTATCGCGACATATATTGGACCAAGCCTGGGCTTGACAAAATCGCTGACCTGGCGCCGTATTTGGCCGCAGAGTTATTCGATACAGCGGTTAATATGGGAACACGCACCGCCATACGTTTCTTGCAACGCTCCCTTAATGCCTTGCAGCGCGGTGATGGCGAGGCATTGCTCTTGCTTGATGGTGTGATTGGTGCGCGCAGCATGACTGCGCTTCAAAAATATCTAAAAAAACGCGGAGTCAAAGGTGAGCGCATCTTAACGCGCGCAATCGATTCATTACAGGGTGCGAAATATATAAGGCTAGCAGAGAAGCGGCCTGCAAATCGCACATTTCTTTTCGGATGGCTCGCCAATCGTGTCGGCACAGTCTGATGCGGCGATAATATAGTCAGCATTATAGTATTGCTGCACCTGCAAACGGCCAAATCGGACCACAGCTATATCATCACACCTAATATTAAGGACGCAAATATATGCCCCTGATTGAAAGCCTTATCACCCCCATTGCCGCTATAATTGACAAGATAATTCCTGATCCAGAAGCGAGAGAGAAAGCAAAGCTTGAGCTTATAAAAGTACAGGGCAGTCAGGAATTACAAGCCGTTGAAAGCCGAATCGCGGCGATATTGGCAGAAGCAAATGCACAAGATCCATGGACCAGCAGGGCCAGGCCAAGCTTCTTATATGTCATGTATGTGATGATTCTTTGGGCAATTCCCATGGGTATTATCGCAGCCATTCGTCCAGAAACCGCTTTTGCGATTGCAAATGGTATGAATGCGTATCTTTCAGGGCTGCCAGAACCGCTTTATGCGCTTTTTGGCACGGGCTATCTGGGTTATACTGTTGCGCGGCAATGGGGTAAAAATCGCAAAATCAGCTAATTTTTCCTAAGTTTACGCAAAAAAAACTATGCCTTGTGCGAAAAAATCTTGCCAGACCCGTATTCATACCAGTAAACAGGGCTCTCTGTTTTGATGAATCCTTACGAAGGGGAATATAAATGAAAAATTCAAACCTGGGCAAAATGCTCGCCATCGCTGGCGGTCTTGCACTTGCAACTGCTTGTACTCCTGAAGAAGCTGGTGATGCCGCTGCATGTGCAGCTTGCACCGCAGCATGTGCCGCTTGTGGCGCAGCATGTGCAGCTGGTTGTGCAGCATGTGCAGCTGGTTGTGCAGCATGTGCAGCCGGTTGTGCAGCATGTGCAGCCGCTTGCGGCGCAGCTTGTGGTGCAGCTTGTGCCGCTGAAGGCGCAGCTTGTGCAGCAGCTTGTGCCGCTGAAGGCGCAGCTTGTGCAGCAGCATGTGCAGCTTGTGCAGCAGTAGACGCTGTAACCGAGTAATTTGGTAACAAATTGAATTTGGCGGTTTACTGGCGGCCATATTGCCTTAAATATAATGCAAATCTTTTTTGAAATGCATTAAGTTAGACAATATGACCGAATCAGTAGACCGCCTTTTTCGTTTAACCGAACAGATTGTTAAAGAAGGAGTATCCCTTGTGCCCCGCGTGGTGCCGATGGATCAACCTTTTGTACAATATCAACATTACCCAAAAGGCGATTGTATTGCGCCAGGTAATAAATCGCGCTGGTTTTACCACGCACATAAACCCGAAGAACGTGAAGAAGGCGAACATGGCCATTTCCACATGTTCTTGCCCACCGATGTTTTTAAAGGGGTTGAGCCGCTCCATGGCCCGCCGCATAAAAAGAACAAAAGAGGCAATTTCCCTGCAAAAGTTGTACATTTCGCTGCATTAGGTTTTAATACCGATGGCATGCCGCTTTATTGGTTCACCACCAATTACTGGGTCACTACTGAATATATGATGCCGGCAGATGCAATAGCCAAACGCCTTAAATTGTTCAGTATGAAGGACGCTCCTGGCGACCCACTGGTTAATGACTGGCTGACCGCCGCTGTAGAGGTTTTTCGCGATCCAATCATAACTTTGTTGGAAGAACGCGACGCAGTTATTGGTAATGCTGTCGCTGAAAATGGCGATAAAGCCTATGTGAACAAAAGCATAGAGATACCCTCAAGAACCGATTTTGATCTCTAAAGCGGTTTCTCGTGCGGGCTTGCCCCCGCGATACGGCATAAAATGGTGACCCCGGCGTGATTCGAACACGCGGCCTATTGATTAGGAATCAATTGCTCTATCCGGCTGAGCTACGGGGCCATTGTTTTTGTCTAACGGCGTAATGCATTGCCTTCAAGGCTGCTGTATCGGCATATATATGGCTTAATGCTCCTCATCGGGTCGCCTCACGGGCAAAGGCAAGGGCGCAATCTCTACACCTTCATCTAGCAAATTCTTAGCGTCTTTTGGGCTTACTTCCCCATATATAGGCTTATTATCCTGTTCGCCATAATGCATGGCAAGCGCCGTCTTCGCAAAATCTTTGCCAACCCATTTTGACGATTTTATTGCTTTTTCCTGAAGCTTAGCCAATTGGGACAGCGCTTCTTTAATCTCGGCATCACCCAAAGTTGCAGCAGCCGCTACCTTATCAGGCTCTGTCATTTTGCCGTGCTGGCTATCTGCATCTATTTGCGCGCTATCCGGTTCCGTTTGTGACACACCAGAGGATGGCCTATCCTCTTTCTGATTTGACTTGCTGCCAACTAAGGGCGCCATAACCGCCTTTCCTACCTCAGTAACGCCGCATATTGGACAGCATAATAGCCCCTGCTCCAACTGATTCTCAAAATCTGTATTGGAACCGAACCAGCCTTCAAATACATGCTGCCCACTGCATTTCAGGTCGAACACTATCATTGCAAAAATACTTTGGGACTAGTGGCAAAGGCGCGCTGATTAGCGAGTGATGGCAGTTTCTGGCGGACCTTAGCAACCATATCATGCGATATATTGGCATAGCCCAGCCCATTGGACTGCTCCATATCCAATATGATTTCGCCCCATGGGTCGATAACCAATGAATGGCCATAGGTCTGCCGTCCGTCCTGATGCGTCCCGCATTGCGCTGCTGCTATAATATAGCATTGGCCTTCAATTGCACGCGCGCGCAACAGGCTGTGCCAATGGGCCTTGCCGGTTGGTATTGTAAATGCAGCAGGCACAGTAATAATTTGTGCGCCGCTGTTAACCAAAAGGCTGTAAAGGCCGGAAAAGCGCATATCATAACAAATTGTCATGCCGATTTTACCTATCGCGCTTTCGGCAATTACTGACGTGTCCCCGGCACCATAGGCTGATGATTCGCGCCAATTATCACCGCCGCCCAATGTCACGTCAAAAAGATGTATCTTGTCATAATATCCGCTAATATTCCCTGTCTTATCAAACAGAAAAGAACGATTACGCCATTTTCCATCGCCATCGGCCACAGGATGCGAGCCGATATGCAATGCCATGCCATATCGCGCAGCGGCCCCGGCCATATGTTGCAGAAAATCACTGTCCTGCTGGGCTACAATATGCGGTGCAGCACGCAAACGGTTACTGTCTAGCAGACCCGCCATCTCTGGCGTGAAGAGCATCTCCGCCCCCTCACCGGCTGCTTCTGCCAATGCACTGTCGATTATCTGTGCATTGGCCATAGGATCAATACCGCTGGTCATTTGCAGCAATGCAATTTTATGGGCCATATGCTAAGCGCCGACAGCTTATCGCAGGCTGGTTAAGCCGCCAACAGGGCATCAAGCTTGCCCGCAGCCTCTAAAGCGGCAAGATCATCCGATCCACCAATATGCTTATCATTAATGAAAATCTGCGGAACTGTGGTGCGTCCGTTTGCACGCTGGATCATCTCTTCGCGCTTCGCACCGCCCATGCTGATTTCATATTCCTGATAGGTGACACCCTTTTTATCAAAAACGCTTTTGGCACGATAACAAAAGGGGCAGGTAAATTTGGTGTAGATTTCAATATTGCTCATAATGTTTCTTTCAATAAATATATGGGCATTGCCCTATGGCAATACAAATTTCGGTGTGCATGCTAAAAGGGCAATTTACCACTTTCGGCGCCTTCTTCGCCATCGCGCAATACTCTGGCCCAACACATGATTTCAACGCGGTCTGCACCGGCTTTTTTTAATATCTTAACACAGGCATGGCTTGTTGCGCCGCTGGTGTAAACATCATCGACCAACATTATCTTTCTCCCCGCTAGCTGGCCAGCTTTTTCAGGATGGATAGCAAAGACATTTTTAACCGCAGCAGAACGCTGTTTTTTGGTCATATTCTTAAGGGGCGGCGTTGCACGTTTTCTCAGCAAAATATCAGAATATAATGTGGTCCCGCTCAGCCGCGCCAATTCACTAGCGATCAACTGGGATTGATTAAAACCCCTTTTCCATAAACGCCAGCGATGAAGCGGTACAGGCACCAACATCCAGTTTTCAGAACCTTTGGGCATTTGCCGCAGCAATTGCCGAGCAATAAATTTGGCCAGCCCTATGCGCCCGGCATGTTTTAAGCGTAACACTATCCGGCGTGACAGATCATCATAGATTATCGCTGCTCTGATACCGTCATGCGGAGGCGGCTCAGCTATACATGGCCCGCAAATGCGTGATTCTTGCTCCATATCTGGCTGTTCATTGCCCAAAGGGCGCCCACAATGCTCACATTGCGGAGCAGAAATATAGCGTAATTGCGGCCAGCAAGCGCTGCAAAAACTGTGCTGTTCCAAAACCATATCCCCGCATAACGGGCAACGCGGCGGCAAAAGCAGATCTATAAATGCTTTTGCGCCTTCAGCTATCATGGTGTGTTACAGCGCATATCACCAACTTTGCCCATCCTTTAGCCCAACTCTTGGCCCATCCTATACCAATACGCAATTTGCCACTTGCCCCTGTGAATGCAAGTGTCCACATGACAAATATGGCCAACACCCCTGCCCCACATGTGATTTTTGATGCCCAGCGCCAGCGCAGCAATCGTGCACGGCGTAATATCATGCTGTTGCGGCAAAGTGATGGCGATTTTCTGAGCAATTTGATGGCCGATGATTTTATCGCAAGGCTGGATGTGGTCACACGCCCTATGACCAAAGCTGTGATAATTGGCAATTGCCCCTCTGCCCTTCTGAATTGGTGTGAGAGCAATGATGTTGAAATCGTGACCATCGATATGGTCGCCAACGCTGCATCGCCCCATCATATTATTTGCAACCATTGGGACAATCTGCCCGCATTGCCTTTCCAGCCGGACCTTGTGATTATGGCGGGTGTGCTGGATAGCGCCAATGATGTGCCAGGCCTGCTGATCCAATTGCGCGCAATATTGAAACCTGATGGCCTGTTTTTATGCGGGTTTTTGGGGGCTGGTAGCCTGGCCTTATTGAAAAGGGCTATGCTGGTTGCAGATGGCGATGCCCCGAGCGCCCATATTCACCCGCAAATAGATGTGCGTGCCGCAGGTGATCTGATGGGCAGAGCAGGCTTTGCGCTGCCAGTGGCGGATCTGGATATGCTCACGATAAAATACCGTAATATCGCGCAATTATTGCATGATATACGCTGCTTTGGCGGCGGCAATGCGCTGGCTGCGGGTATAACAGCTTTTAATAAGACCAAATGGCAACGGCTTGCCGACCATATGGTCACGCAAGCCGCTAAAGACGGGAAAATTCCCGAAACATTTGCCTTTATATCATTGAGCGGTTGGGCCCCCTCACCCGACCAGCCTAAACCGGCCCGGCGCGGGAGCGCTTCCGTTTCATTAGCCAGTCAGCTTGGCAAAAAAGCTGGCTGACCGCAGAATATTTAGCGGCGCGATGCCAGGCGCGTTGATGCCGCATTGCCCGGCACTTTACGCACAATGCAGCTCCCGCCACGTGACTTGATTCGGCCACACATGGAACGTGCGCTTTGCTCATTGCCAAAGCCGGTTGCCGCGAGACGGTAAAGCGTGCGACCATTTGATTTTACTGTTGAGCTGGCGTTACCAAAAGGCGCAAGTGCGCTATATTTGCTGGTTAATTGTGACCATGCTTTTTTGGCGCTTGCCGGCGATGAGAACGCACCCAATTGTATAATATAAGAGCCATTACGCACAGACTGCTTTGCCGCAGGAGCTGGTTTTTTGGCCGCAGGAAGCGCTTTGGCTGTGCGCGTACCCGCAGCGCCGACGGTTTCAATAATCGGCTTTTTGCGAAGCGATTTCGGTTTTGCGACTGACTTTGGTGCTGCTGCCTCGCTAATCGGTGCCTTTGCTACAGGCTTAGACGCCGGTAAAGGGATTGAAACGGGGCCAGCAGACGCAAAAGTTATCGGCTTAGGCGCGGCCTTTGCTGTTGGTTTAGGAGCCGGCTTAGACGGAACAAAAGCAGGCACCGGCTTTTTGACAGATGGATTAGCGGCAAGTGCAACGGCGGCTGCATTCTCACCTTGCGCACGAAGCGCGAGCTGGGCCGGTTGGCCATTATCAACATTTGCCGGTGTTACACCAATAAGCGATGCAACCCGCGCCTGATAGGCATTTGGCCGCGCCAATTGTGCCCATTGCAAAATACGCTGGTTAACCTCATCAGGTTTAACGTCCTGACCAGCCATTAATTTGGCCTCACGCCAGCGGCCATCGAGCGCATAGGCAAATGCCAAATTTTGCCGCACTTTTGGCGAATTTACACCCGAGCGTACAAGACCAGATAACACATCAACGCCGCTATCGGTTTCACCAGCAAGCGCCAAAGCAAGGCCATAATCGCTGGGTGGCAAGACCGATTGCTTGCTGTTCAACAATTGCAAGGCTTGTTTTTGTTTGCCCTGTGCAATTTGCATCATTGATAGGCTAATGATGGTGCGGGCGCTGTTATCGCCAACAGCCATGGCATCCTCAAAAGTTTTCTCCGCAGATAGAAAACGCCCTTCCTGCATATAGGCTTGCGCCAATATACGGCGTGCCTCGGCATCGCGCGGTGCCAGCAAAACGGCCTCTTCTGCATTGGCAATTGCCTTTTGCACATTTCCTTTGACTAAAGACTTTTCAGCCTTTTCGGTCAGCTTCACAGAATTGCCAGAGGCACCTGTCGTGCTACAGCTTGCCAGTGTTACGCCGAATATCAGCGATGATACGGCTATTTTCAGCATTGCCTTGTTCGTCATTGTGTCCATCCTTATTCTGGTCACTTACAGTAAGTTTATGTTTTGGTTCGGTTTTGCGCCGTTTCAGGCAGATTATTCGTAACAGCCTCGAGTTCGGGCACATTGGCAAGGAACGCATCAAGCGCCTCTGTCACCATGTTTTGCGCCGACTGGTTGCGGATTGCGCAGGCCAGACGCAGGCGTAAATGCCGCTCTCGCTCCAGCCGCAATGTAAATGCTGCACGTTTACCCGCAGCATTTTGTGGCTTTGCAACGCTGCGCTTTCTGGGTTGCACATCAGCGATAACCTCGGGTGCTTGAGCAGCTTTATTTGCCGGTTTTTTGGACAATATTGCATGGGCTGCAGTCAGCTCTTTTTCAGGCTGTTCCTGCTCTGGCTCCGATATATCTTCAACGACATTTTCATGCACAGCCATGGTATCTTTTGCAGATATCTTTTTGCGCAATAATGGCGATGGGCCGGTATTTTGCGTATCGACAGCTTGCGGCGAAGGAGGCGTGCTTTCCTCTTCGCTATGACTCTCAGCAACCGCTTCAAATGGAGCCGACATAGCTTTAGGCGCTTTAACAGGCCCGCCATCCATATCAGGCGCTATTTGTGCACTGGCATTGCTATTATTTGCGGTGTTTTCCGTATATTCGCGGGTTAAAATGTCTTGCTGTTTCACCACTTCAGGAATGGCGGCAGACAATATGCCAGATTTACGCTCATCGCCGCAGTCATCATCATCCGTAATGGCAGAGGCTAGAGGCTCTTTTGGCGGGTCAACATCATAGCCCATATCGTTCCAACCCAGATCTTCCTGAGTTGGATGCTCGCCGCTGGCCGGTGATATTACATTTTGCCGGCGCATTGCTGGTCGAGCGCCGCCTTTTCGTGCCAATAGGCCCGAAGACAAGGATGCGAGTGGTTTGGAATCAGGCATTTTCTATGACGCCCCCAATTATCCGATAACCCGGCGGCCAAAGCCACCTGCAGGGCGCGCTGTACCTGCCTGTGAAGGCATGATGCTTTTAGAAGCAGGAGCGCTAAACACCGTGCGGCGGAAATTCTTTTCCAAACGGTCAGCGATATAGCCCCATAGTTCAACGACTTCTTTTGAAGAACGGCCACCTGGATCAATTTCCATGACCGTGCGCCCATCAATCATGGAAGCGGCAAAATCAGTGCGGTGGTGCAATGTGGTTGGTGCAACAGTACCATGTTGTGACAAAGCAACTGCGGCTTCTGATGTGATTTTTGCTTTCGGTGTTGCTCCGTTGACAACAAAAA
Source organism: uncultured Sphingomonadaceae bacterium (assembly GCA_964484855.1). Lineage (GTDB taxonomy): Bacteria > Pseudomonadota > Alphaproteobacteria > Sphingomonadales > Sphingomonadaceae > Alterisphingorhabdus. Next base: position 28,898 of record CAZAHS010000001.1, read on the forward strand.
CCAGCGGTTTGCCTGCGCGCTCACACAGATCAACCGTAGCGCCAACTGCGCGCAAATCATGTGGGCTGGGCCGTGTCGGTACAACAATCAACTCAGCAACAGATATAACGCTTTGAATGGCCATGGTGATAGCAGGAGGCGTATCAATAACGGCCAGTTTAAACCCTTGTTGACGCAATACCGCCAGATCGGCAGCAAGACGAGCAACTGTGGTTTGCGCGAACGCCGGATATTCATCCTCGCGCTCATTCCACCAGTCAGCAAGCGAACCTTGCGGATCGATATCAATTAATACAACAGGTCCGGCACCAGCCAGTTGCGCCTGAACGGCCAGATGTCCGGACAATGTAGTCTTGCCGGAGCCGCCCTTTTGTGATGCTAATGCGAGAACGCGCACAATGATCCCCTTGGTTAGAAAACGTGAAAACGGTTTCGCAGAACAGGACTAATTTTAGGTTAACGGCAGCAAATATTTGTAAAACGCAGCAAATTCTGTGCTTTTTGGTGAAGGCATATTTGCACTTTATCCATCAACACTGCGGTAATGTTTTGTTAGCTATGTTTTATTATATGTCGGCAAAGAGAGATTTCATGCATCACCATTTAGCAGTGGCGCATATAATATTATAAAGCCGATAAGCAGCATCTAGAAACGGAGCAGATCATGCCATTTCAAACCAAATCACCCCAATTAGTGCGTAAGACATTTGTGTGTCTGGCGGGCTTGTCATTGCTCGCCTTGCCGCAATCGGCATTTGCTGATGTTAAGGCCGGTGTCGATGCTTGGGCACGCGGTGATTATGATGCTGCCATTAAAGAATGGCGCCAACCAGCAGTTGAAGGCGATGTTGATGCGCAATTTAATATGGGGCAGGCTTATAAATTCGGCCGCGGTGTTCCCATGGACCTTAACATCGCCTCTGATTGGTTCCGCAAAGCGGCTGAAAAAGGTCATTTGCAGGCTGCAGACAATTATGGGCTAATCCTGTTCCAAAATGGTCAGCGTAAAGAAGCGCTGCCATGGTTGGAATCATCGGCGGCACGCGGCGAAGCACGCGCACAATATATTATGGGTACCGCCTATTTTAACGGCGATCTGGTCGCCAAAGACTGGGTACGCGCCTATGCGCTAATGACCAGAGCATCTTCTTCTGGCTTGCCGCAAGCTTCAAAAAACCTTGCCGCAATGGACCGTTATTTAACGCCCGGACAGCGTCAGGAAGGTATCGTTCTTGCCGGAAATTTGCAGGAACAAGCTGACCGAGAGCGCCAACGCCAACTGGCCGGCGCTACGCTGCCACCTGTTGCTGGCGATAATTTGCCTACCCGCTCATCAGGCTCAACACAGCCATTACAGCAAGCCGCCTTGCCGCCTTCCCGCCCCGTTTCAAAACCTACCATAACGCCGTCTACTGCACCGCGCTCAGGCACAGATTTTGCTAGTGCTGGCAATAGCGGCATTGGTGCAGATTTTGCGCAACCCAAAACAGCGCCAAAAACAATAAATGGCGCAAATGCATCAGCAAGACCCGTTGCTGGATTTCCTGCACAAGGCGCAAGACCAACAATATTGGGTTCAGCTAACGCAGCGGCGCGCCCAGCCCCTTCTGTAACACGCCCCGCACCTGCTCCTGCCTCTGCTCCTGCCCGAGTGGCCGCTAGCGGTGGTGCATGGCGTTTGCAATTGGGTGCTTTTGGATCTCAAGATAAGGCCGCTACTATCTGGTCTTCACTTGAAAATCGCAATGCGGCTTTACAGGGGTTACAGCCCTATCTGGTGAATACCAGCAAAGTTACACGTTTACAGGTGGGCGATTTTTCCAGCCGCGCAGAGGCAGATCGCCTTTGCACACAGCTTAAAGCCACTGGCCAGGCCTGTTTCCCGATTAAGAGGTAATTTGCCAATCGCTGCGCACAATGCCAAGTGCATATAATATTGCGCTAAGATCATTGTGACGAATGGCAAAATCAACCGCTTGATTGACCACAGGTTTTGCATGATACCCTATGCTCAAACCGGCGTCGGCGAGCATAGGCAAATCATTCGCGCCATCGCCAGCGGCAAAGCTTTGTGCCAAAGAAAGGTTCCTTTCAGCAGCCACTTTGGCAAGTATATCAGCTTTGCTTTGTGCGCCAAATAAATCAGAAGCCAACTCTCCGCTAAGCTGTCCGTCTTTGACCGCGAGCCGGTTGGCATGAACACCATCAAAGCCCAGTTGCGCAGCAATGGTATCGGCAAAATGGTGAAAGCCGCCCGACACCAGCAGGCAATGCACATTTTTGGACTTGAGCGTTGCCAGCAGCGTCTTTGCACCGGGATTGGGCGCGATGCGCTGCTCCAGACAATCAGCGATAACGGCTTCTTCAAGACCCGCCAATTTGGCCACACGCGCCCGTAATGACGCGGCAAAATCCAATTCCCCGCGCATGGCGCTTTCTGTAATGGCGGTAATTTCTTCGCGAACACCGGCATAATCTGCCAGCTCATCAATACATTCTTGCCCGATCATCGTGCTATCCATATCAGACAGGAATAGGCTTTTTTCCCGATTGGCTGAGGGTTGCAGCGCAATATCAAATTGCTCTGCAAACTCTTCCAGAACTGCTTTTATAGAGGCTTTGGCTGATATATCATCTGGATTGCAGTTGATAAAAATATCCGCAGCCCTGCCTTCATCCAGCCATTTATGGGTGGCAACGCCAATTCCTTTATCCGCCAATAATGTCATTACTCCGTTAAGAAGAGCAGCATCAAACTGCACTTTATTGCCCTGTTCAAAGCTTGGGCTTGTCGCATTGGCGGCAATCAGTGTAGCTACCAGCATAATGAAGAATACTCCGGACATTAATGAAATTAAGCGGCAAAATGGCAGTACAAAATGCCTGCCAACGCTCTTGCTTATTGCCGGTCCTACCGCCAGCGGCAAGAGCGGATTGGCGGTTATTGCAGCAAAAATGCTGGCTGCAAAAGGCGGTGAGGCTGTCATCATCAATGCAGATGCCAGCCAAGTCTATGCCGATCTGAATATTATATCAGCGCGCCCAACTATGAGCGAGATGCAGAACATCCCGCATAAGCTATATGGCTATCGGCAAGCCATGGATTCATGTTCGGCTGCAGATTGGGCAGAGGATTGCAAAAAAGAAATTGATATTGCTATTGCCGCTGGAAAATCACCAATATTGGTGGGCGGCAGCGGAATGTATATCAGCACATTGCTTGATGGCATTGCCCCTATTCCTGATATTGATAAAGATATTCGCAGACGGGTGCGTGATATGCCGCAGGCTAAGGCCTATGCAGCATTGCAAAAACATGATCCTGATATGGCACAGCAGCTAAACCATAATGATCGCAGCCGCGTACAAAGAGCATTGGAAGTCATTTTGCATAGCGGCAAAAGCATAAAGCTTTGGCGCAGCCAGCGCGTTGGCGGCATAGCTAATGAATTTGATATCCGGCCCATTATCTTATTGCCGGAGCGCGAATGGCTTTATGCACGCTGCGATCAGCGATTTGTTCATATGGCGGAACATGGCGGGCTAGTCGAAATAGAGCAATTGCTTATGCGCAAGCTGCCCGGTGATCTACCGATAATGCGGGCCATTGGCGTGCGTGAAATCGGTGATTATCTAAAGGGCGATATTTCCTATCAGGATATGACCGCCAAGGGGCAAATGGCGACGCGCCGCTATGCCAAGCGGCAATATACATGGCTGCGCAACCAACCACCCGATAACTGGCCGCATATCATGAATCATAAGGGTGAATGGGAACCAAAACAGATGTTCGCGGATTGGTTAAATGCATATAATTGAAAAATAAGATGCAGCAATTTGCCAAATGTGGCTGCGCGCTGCATCATATTACATCATGCACGATGATGCGATCATAACAAAGGACCCCAATATGAACAAAACTCTGACCATTTTGGCGCTCGCCATTGCGACACCATTGGCTGCACAATCAGGCACGACGCCCGGCACAGTTGATTCTGGCCGCGTTGAAGCGGGCACATATAATGTTGACCCAGGGCATACATTGGTCGGCTGGCGTGTAAACCATTTCGGTTTCAACGATTATTTCGGCATTTTTGGCGATTCTACCGGAACGCTGACTATTGATCCGGCCAATCTTTCTGCTGCCACCGTTGATATCACTCTGCCGGTCAGCAAAGTAACTACGGCCAGCAGCGGCCTGACAAACCATCTTCTGCGCCCCGGCAAAGATGGAAAGCCTGCCGACTTTTTTGGCGCAGAGCCTGCCGATGCACGTTTTGTTTCAACATCAGTAGCCGCGCAAGGTATGACTGCCGATATAACCGGTAATCTGACACTGAACGGCGTCACCAAGCCTGTGACACTAAATGCCGAATTGACCGGCGCTGGAAACAACCCGTTCAACAAAAAACTGACGATAGGGTTTGAAGCCACAACAACAATTAAGCGCAGCGAATTCGGTATCGGCTATGGTCTTGGCCTGATCGGTGACGAGGTTGAACTGGACATCAGCGTTGCGTTTGAAAAATAAGCGCAACTAAGCCGTACATAATCACTATATGAACAAAAAAGGGGCGCCCATCAGGACGCCCCTTTTTCTATTTTATCAATCCGCAAATTTACGAAGTATAATGTTCGCTGGCATCATGATTAGGATAATTTGTATCCGCTTGTGAAATAAAGCCGTCTTTATTTTCTTGCCATTTGCCCTGAACCTGCTCGTTAAAGTTCAGATATAATTTGCCATCAACGATTTCATAAACATTTGGGTTGCCCGGTGCCAGCGCATCATTTGCGCCAATTGCCCATGCGCAATAACCGCCATAAGCAGGGGCATATTTGGCAGGTTCAGCAGAAAATGTTGCTGCATTCTCTGCATTTGCAAAGCGATATTCATAGCCCTGATACAGCACGGTATTTTCAGCAGCACCTTCTACAGGTATACCATCACCTACAAAATAGCTCACCGCATCATAGCCGGAAAGAGCCAATGTTTCGCCAGCATTTTTGGTATAAATCGGGCCGTCAGGCGCTGCATTGGCGTCCGCAGCGACAATTTCAGATGCTATTTCTGTATCTTCGCTATTGGCGTCACCGCCTGTGCATGCAGTAACTGCAAAGCTCGCAGCGGCGATAAGTAACAGACTTTTTTTCATTTTATATTCTCCAAATTATTTTGTTGTTACCCAATTTTTCGCAGACAATCGGTAAAGTGTTACACTTTCATAATGTTTATTTTTTGCGCTGTAACTTGGGTGGATTTAAGACACAAAAAACCCCTCCGCGTGGCTACGCGAAAGGGCTTTTTGATCTTATATTGTTCAGGCGGAAGGCGCACATGCCCCGCATGCTGAACACGCACCGCAAGATGCTGCACACGCGCCACATGCCGCTGCACAGGCACCGCATGATGCTGCACACGCACCACATGCACCGCATGATGCTGCACAGGCACCACATGCGCCACAAGCAGCAGCACATGCACCGCATTTAGCCGCACAGCATTGTACATAAGCAGGTGCTTCAGCAGCTTGAGCTGGCGCAGCAGCCATTGTCATTCCGCCGGCAACAGCCATCATAGCAGCAAGGTTTTTAGCAATTGTCATAATAAATCTCCATAAGTTGTTGTCAGTACTCGGTTGAAAGACCTGACGATATTATCCGGTTTTCAACCAGATCATTAAATGGCTTAACTGCCAAATTTCTTGTCATCAGGGAAAGACGGCCATTTCACATCGGCTTTATTGATAAAGCCAGGGATATCTTTAACCCATTTGGACTGTACGCCCTTGTTGAAGTTCAAATATAATTTGCCATCAACAACGCGGTAAACGGTTGGATCTC
>CAZAHS010000002.1:0-10295 GCA_964484855.1 uncultured Sphingomonadaceae bacterium
ACGTGAACAATAATAATCACAATAATAACAGAGGCCCGAACCGTCGCCGTGGCCGTAATAATAACAATGGTCGCAACAATGGTGGTGGCAATCGCGGAGGCGTTGATAGCGGCAACCGCATTGACAGCCGCGCGCGCGGCAATGCCAGCCAATTGTTAGAAAAATATAAAAAAATGGCGCATGATGCGCAAATGGCCGGTGACCGTGTAAATCACGAATATTATCTGCAATTTGCTGACCATTATTTCCGCGTTTTGGCTGATAATAAAGCGCGGCAGGATGAGGCCCGCGCCAAGCGTGAGGAAGAGCGCCCCCGCCGTTCCAGCAATGATGCTGATGATAATGCAGAGGGCAATAACGAGACGCAGGATGATAGCGAAGATGCGGAAGAAAAGCCCCGCCGTCAGCCGCGTTCACGCCGTCAGCCAGCCGCGCAAAGCGATAATGACGATGCGCAGGGCGAGGAAGAAAAACCCAAGCCAAAACCACGCGCTCGCAAGCCAAGGGTGAGCAAAGACGCTGCCGATAAATCTGCGGATACGCTGGATGCCAGTGCTTTGCCGCCATCTATCAGCAGCGATAGCGATGCAGCCGAAGAAAAGCCAAAGCCGAAAAAGCGCGCACCGCGTAAACGCAAACCCGCTGATGATACAGATTCTGCTGTTGCTGCGGAATAAGCGGTAAAATACCGCCATATCGGCGCGCCTAAAAAGTAATAGCGGCGCGTTTTTATTCTGTTCATATCACAAGCGATATGGCATTCCTTGCACCAAATGGGAGGTGAGGGATGCCAAAAAACATATATAAGCAAACCGGTTTTAGCAGTGTTTTGATACAAAAAGCTGGAGCAAACAAAACCAAGGTCAATAAAGCCTGGTTCTATCGTCCATCAACATATTTGCGCGGGGCATTGCCGCACAAAAAAACCGCCGCGTTTTTGATGATGACCGCCGCTGCATTGTCGATGCCCGGCACGTCAGCGCTTTATGCGCAATCCTCTGCTGAAGAGAAAACGGAGCAAGGTGATGTCTCCGTCACCATTTATAATGGCGGCCAAGCGCTTATCCGTGATGAGCGGCAGATTGCATTGCCCAAAGGCATTACCCGCATTCCCTTCCCCGATGTGTCCGCGCAGATACGCCCCGAAACGGTTACGCTGAACGGTCAAAATTTCGACATTTTGGAACAGAATTTTGATTTTGATCTGCTCTCGCCCGGTGCCTTAATGGCCAAGGCGGTGGGCCAAGATGTCACATTACTGCGCACCAATCCGGCAACCGGCGCACAGACCCGCGAACGCGCGAAAATATTGGCGGTAAATGGCGGCGTGGTGATGCAAATTGGTAGCCGCATCGAAGTATTGCGCGATGATGGCCTGCCCGTGCGCGTGATTTTTGACCGCATTCCCCCCAATTTGCGCGCCAAGCCCACATTGTCCGTCACGGTTGATTCCAATCAAGCGGGCACACGCCCCTTATCGCTAAGCTATCTTAGCAATGGCCTTGGCTGGCGCGCTGACTATGTTGCCCTGTTTGACGAGGGTAAAGGCGCAATTGATGTGCAGGGCTGGATCACGCTGACCAACAATACCGGCACGACTTTCAGCAATGCCAACACATTGCTAGTCGCAGGAGAAGTTGCCACTTTACAGCAGCAAGCACGGCGCAACCGTAATCGCAGCCGCAACAGAAACCAGCAGATACGCGGCAATAATCCCGGCACACAAAGCGCAGACCGTGAGCGTTTGGGCGATTTTTATATCTACCCGCTGGAAAAGCGCACCACCATTGCCAATGCCCAGCAAAAACAGGTTAGTTTTCTGGATGTTGCCGGTGCCCCTGCGGCGCGCGGCTATCAATATACCAATGGCTGGCGTTATGAAAATAAGGACGAGGCCGAGAGCGTCGAGACGATCCTGAAATTCTCCACCAGCCGTGAGGGCGGATTGGGTGATGCATTGCCCGGCGGCGTTATCCGCGTTTACCAGCGTGATGCACGCGGCAATGCCCAATTTACTGGGGAAAGCCGCATCGACCATACCCCTGGCGGATCAGATTTGGCCATCGCAACGGGGGAAGCCTTTGATATTAAAGTGCAGCCAATAGTGGTTGATCGCAGCCGCATCACGAGCGGCGAATTTGAAACATCCTATCGCTATCGCATCACCAAAGATGATGGCAGCAGCGAGACGGTAAAAGTTGATCGCGCCGTCACCTATTACCGCACACAGATGCAGTATAAAGTCACCAATGCCAGCAACAAAGCCGTGACAGTTGATCTGGCACAAACCGGATTGGCCAATTATTGGGGCGATACCCGTGTGCCGAGCGAGAGCATCCCCGGCACCCAGCGCAATGACAACACCCGCGTCTGGCAAGTGCCCGTCCCCGCCAATGGCGAAACGGTCGTAAACGTCACTTTTGATACACGCTATTAAAATGCGGCGCCTCATGCGCATCCGCTTAGTGGTTGCGGGGTTGCTGGCCCCCGCTGCTATTGCTGCACAAGAGGCACGCCCTGTTCAGCCGCCCGCGACGATTACCTCATCCGGCCCTGATGCAGTGGAGGTATCGATTTATCGCGGCGCAAGTGATACTGAAAATGGCCAATTTTATTTGGATGAGCTTGAAGGCTTTGCCCTGATTAGCGAAACGCGCACCATCACCCTGCCTGCCGGCCCAGCGACCATCCGCTTTGAAGGTGTGGCCAGCGGCATTGAACCGGCCAGTGCGCTGGTAAAGGGCATTGGCATTGATGAGAAAAATCAGGACGCCAATCTGTTAAGCCAGCGCGGATTGCTTGACCATTTTACCGGCCAGCAGGTCACCATAAAACGCACCGACCCTAAAACCGGCAAAGTGACAGAGGAAGCCGCCACCATCCGTTCGGGCAGTGACAGGCTGCTGATCCAAACGGCGGCGGGTTATGAAGCGGTGGCCTGTACTGGCTTAAGCCAGACATTGGTGTTTGACCGCGCGCCCGAAAATCTCTCTGCCAAACCGACATTATCTGTTGCCGTGCCGGACCAGCCGGGCGGCACCTACACCATCACTCTCACCTATTTGGCGGCGAATTTTGACTGGCGGGCCAATTATGTGGCCGAGCTAAATGACGATGGCACCAGCGTGGATATATTGGGCTGGCTCACCATGGCGTCAGCCGATGCGACCAGCTTTGCCAATGCCCGCACCAATGCCGTGGCGGGCGAGGTATACCGCGAAGAGGATGAGGACGACGAGAATCTCTATGCCCGGGGTTCGCAGCCAATCCGCTATCGCTGCTGGCCCGCAGGGACAACGGGGCGATTTCAGGGCTATAACTATTCTAAGCGCCGATATGCCCTTTATGCACCGCCACCGCCGCCACCGCCACCGCTTTCCATAGCGTCTCCAGTTGCGCGCAGTGCAGCCTTTGAAGATGAGGACGATGTCGTGGTTGTCACCGCCACGCGCATTGCCGAACGCGAAGCGCTGGGCGACTTAAAACTTTATCGCATTCCCTTTCCCACCACATTGGCATCCAACAGCCAGAAACAGGTGGCGTTTTTACAAAAGCGCGGTGTGAAGGGCGAGATTATTTATGAGGTCATTGTTGAGGGTGAAGACGATGTTGACGAAATCACCCGCATTTTCCGCATGCAAAATGAAAAGAGAGACGGGTTAGGCGAGCCGCTGCCATCGGGCAATTTCGCTTTTTTTCAAAATGCCTTGGGCCAACGCCAATTGGTTGGCGAAGATGATATGCGCGACAAAGCGGTGGGCGAAGAGGTGGAGCTAGAGCTTGGCGGCGCTGATAATGTCACCGCCACAACCGATTATGGCGAGAAGTATGGCAAGAATTGGGAGTCATATGTGCTGACAATCAGCAATGCCAATGCGCATCCGGTGACCGTGGAAACTGAATTTGATGGCTATGACAGATATGAACATAAGCGCTTTAGTAAGCGGACTTTCAAACGCGGTGGATTGAACATATGGCGCACCATTGTTCCTGCCAATAGCGAAGCTCAATTAAAATACCGCGCTTATAGAAAAGATAGGGAATAAGCCATTATTGGCTGCAGCCCCTAACCCTCATTCTCTTTCCAACCGGCATCAATATCATCATCTATAGCATCGTCATGGCCCGTGCCATGGGACAGAAAAACCAGCCCCATGAGCGAACCGGTGAGCATGATGGTAACGCCCACGCCCAAGGCCGCACCAATATAGATATGGATAGAGGCAAAGCCATGCTGCCAATACAGCCATGCAAAGGCGAGCAATATGGCGGCCAATGTAATCTGCGCCATGATCCGCATCATGCGGCGATAACGCGCCCAAGCAAAAGCTGCGATTTCAGGATCGTCTAGATTGGAATGTTTGGGCAAGGCAGGTCTTTCATCAAATATGCGTCTATATGGCGCCTGATAATATAAGCAGATATCAATACACGCAAATTACCGGCGCTGGCAACGCCGCAATAGGCAACAGATTTTGCGTTTCAGGCAATTTGTGAAACGATGGCCTCACCAAAAACGCCAAAAGGCGAGTCGCCGCGCCAATAGACGCGCAAAGACAAAGGTTTTGCCGCCCCAGCCCTATCGGGCCTGATGGGCCGCAAAGAAAGGGAGAGAATATAATGACCATAGAAATGATATTGCAGGAATATGCAGCGCATGACGTGATAAGCTGCAATTGTGATGAGCCTGTGCGCACGGTAGTGAAGCGCTTAGCAGGCAAACGCATTGGCGCCATGCCGGTGCTGCGCGATGGCGCAGTGCAGGGCATATTTTCAGAACGCGATCTGGTCTATCGCATTGCCGCAGATGGCGACCATGTGCTCGATCAACCGGTTAAGGATGTGATGACATCACCCGCCGTAACCATCACCAGCGACACCAGCATCTTGGCCGCATTATCATTGATGACTAGGCGGCGCATCCGGCATCTGCCTGTGGTGGATGACCATAAGCTAACCGGCTTTGTGTCCATTGGTGATCTGGTGAAGTTCCGCATCGAAAAGATTGAGCAAGAAGCCAATGCCATGCGCGATTATATTGCCAATGTATAAAGCCCTTTAGATGGCGTAATTTTATATCGTCAAATCTCTATTGGACTTGATTAATGTATCAACGATGCCAAATAGATATCATGTGAAAACGGCCCGTCTGGCTGCATCTTTCAGGAGACACGCACGATATGAATATTTCCGACGTTTTGGAGCAACATGAAGGCCGCGAGATTATAAGCTGTGCCTGTGATGCACGGGTTGGTGATTTGGCAACAATTTTGGCAGAGAAGGGTATCGGCGCATTGCCTGTGCTGCGCGATGGCAAGATTGAGGGCGTTTTCTCTGGCTCTGATCTGGTGCGGCAAATTTCCAAAAATGGCGCAGCGGTAATGGATATGCGCGTCGAGGAGGTGATGACCAGCCCGGCCATAGCCGTTAGCCCAAGAATGAGCCTGAGCCACGCCATGGCCCTGATGGGTGAGCGCAATATTCGCCATTTGCCAGTGGTGAAAGATGATGAAATGGTCGGCTTTGTGTCCATTGTCGATCTGGTGAAATTTCGCAGCGTAAAAATTGAATCAGAAGCCGCAGCGATGCGCGATTATATCACCTATGCGGGCGGTGGCCGCGTCTAAAACCTGCTTTTGGTGAACAAATGCGCGGCTTAATCTGATATTCACCAGATTCTTCGACGAACAACATATGCGTGCAGTTATCTGGCGTGTAACAATGCTTGAATATCAGGCCAAAATACACGATATTAGGGGCTAAGTCGGTATTTATGCCGATGCAAAGGAGCATTTATATGAATAATCGGTTTGATCCACGTATGCCAAGGGGCGGCCAGTCCGGTGCGCCTTATGCATCACCGCGCGACGTGTTGAGCGAAGCGGAATTTGACGCCGGACTGCGCAAATATATGCTGTCCATCTATAATTATATGACCAGCGGCATTTTGCTGACCGGCATTGTTGCGCTGCTCTTCTCTTGGGGCGGTGAAGAGAGCATGGCCTATTCAATATTTGCCGGTCCGGGCATTGTGAAATGGGTAATTATGCTCTCACCGCTCGCCATTGTTTTTGCGATGAGCTTTGGCCAGAATAAATTTTCGACCGGCACATTGCAGCTTATGTTCTGGGGCTTTGCGACCCTGATGGGCCTTAGCATGTCAACTATCTTCCTGATTTATACTGGTGGATCTGTAGCGCTTGCCTTCTTCTCCACCGCAGCGGCTTTTGCTGGCCTTAGCCTTTTTGGCTATACCACGCAAAAAGACCTGTCTGGCTGGGGCAGCTTCCTGATCATGGGCGTTGTCGGCTTGATTGTTGCATCTGTGCTGAACGCATTTTTCCTGCCGCCAGAAACAAATCATGTCATGAACATGGTGATTAGCGGACTTGGTGTTCTGATTTTCGCTGGTCTAACTGCTTATGATACGCAGCGCCTGAAAAGCATGTACAGCTATGTTGCTGGCACTGACATGATGGGCAAAGTGGTTATCATGGGCGCGCTGAGCCTGTATCTGGACTTTATCAACATGTTCCAGTTCCTGCTCAGCTTTTTGGGCAGCCAGGAATAAATATTTCGCCAGATTTTTTGGCGCTCATAATATTATCCAGCGCCGCCTGACAATAAGGCGGCGCTGCTTTACTTAATATTACAATTACTTAACCGATATGAGCCTTGTTGCTGAACAGAAAACTGTTCGGCAACGGGTTTTTCTTGCGTCAAAATTGTATATTACCTAAACGGAAAGTTCATTCATAATTCATCGTAATCGCCATATTCGGGATGCGCTAAGCGACCGGCACCAGTATAGATTTTTGAATAGGCTAGGACCGATAATGCTTCGCACAACCAAATTTACCACTATTTCCTTACTCACTCTGGCCGTTGCCGCATGTGCGGTTCCGCCGCCACCACCGCCGCCGCCTCCCCCACCGCCTGTCGCGGTTGCGCCGCCGTCAGTGCCTTTGCCGCCATTGGGCGCATCTGCAACATTCATTGTGCCGGGAATCGCTGCGGATGGGAAAAGGGACACCATCAATCGCGGCATAGGGCCATTGCAAACATTATGGCATTTTCGCGCGGCCTATAATGTCGCCGGCCTTACTTGTGTGAGCGGCAACTATACCACTATTGCAGATGACTATAATGCTTTTTTGAAAAAGCATAAAACTGCATTGCGCCGCGCCAATAGCGCGGTTGAAAGCAAATATCGCCGTGAAAATGGTAGCAATTACCGCCGTGTGCGCGATACAGATTCAACCCGCGTCTACAATTTTTTCTCATTCCCGCCGGTAAAGAATGAATTTTGCCAGACCATTCAAAGACTGGGCAAAGAGGCTTTGCTGGTTGATGGGCGAGAGAATTTGACCATATTTGCCTCTTCTGCACTGCCGGAACTGGAAGCCATTTATGAGCGCTTTTATGTGAAATATGAAGCATATCAAACCGCATTGGCAGACTGGCAAGCGCTTTATGGAAATAATAGCAGTGGAAATACTGCTACACAAAATGCCAGCACTGGCGGCTAAAGCTTAATTAAAAGCGCAAAAAATAAGGCCCGGCAGAATATCACTGCCGGGCCATTTTTTTGGGTACGCTTTCCTGCCGCATGATGCGGGCCGTAAACCAGATTTTTAAAGAGTAAAAAACCCGGCGGCCAAAGGGAGAGATCGCCGGGTTTTTATTTTGTTGCTGCTCCCCACAGGGTGAGGGAGGAGTTGAGAGCGGGAAGCAGCAATCTCGTTACATCTGATGTTTCGCTGATACTGCCAAAAGGGTTACAAAAAAATTGGCGAAATGTAATTTTGCTTAAAATCCGCCAATATTTTTATGGTTATAATGTGAATTTAAAAGTGCCTGATGGATTGCTGGTCCGTGTCCGCAGTGCAGGACCAATGGCATTATCTGGTGTATCACCAAATTGCCGCGACTTCAGAGTATCCAGCGCAGTGCCTTGGCGATAAGCCGGAATGGCCAATATGCTATCTATACTGGGATTGCCAGCATCACGCGTGACGGAGAATACACTATTATCCACTAACTCGCCGCGCAAGGAGCTATCGCTTTTCAGCCGGGCCAGATCAAAATCGACCGGAATCGGCAATATCGGTGTCGCGGTAGCCAGAGAAGAAAAGGCTATTTGGGGATTTGCCCCCAACATTTGAGGATGAGCCGAAACCACTGTTGCTGACATTGCGGCCGCAGGAGCAATAGCCGCTCCAATACTGGCATGCCCGGCATGAGCAGGGGCCGCTGCCAAACCGCCAATGGATAAAATGGTGAGAGCCAGTGCGTATGTTTTTGCTGATAATGTCATCTTCTCTTCCTTCCGCTTTTTCCTACTATATGCACATTAATTTACAGCAATAGCGGGCTGCGTCACGCTTAGTTATGCATGAGTTATGATAGATAAAAACTATCGTTTAGTGAATTTTTAGATGGTAAATTATATCATAATATAGCAATCATGCTGGCCAATCCCCAATTGATCGCATAAGGGACGCAAATGCATTTTCTTGACCAGGCAAAAATCTATCTAAAATCCGGCGGCGGTGGCCCCGGTGCGGTGAGCTTTCGCCGTGAGAAATATATTGAATATGGCGGCCCTGATGGCGGCAATGGCGGCAAGGGTGGTGACATCATCTTTGAAGCAGTGCCGGGCCTCAATACGCTTATCGACTTTCGGTATAAACAGCATTTTAAGGCATCACGCGGCGAAGGCGGCTCTGGCAAACAGCGGACCGGTGCAGGCGCGGATGATCTGATCGTCCAAGTGCCGGTGGGTACGCAGATATTGGCCGAAGATAAAGAGACGGTTTTGGCCGATCTTACCGAGGAAGGCCAGACCATCACCATGCTGCGCGGCGGTGATGGTGGGCGCGGCAATTTAAGCTATAAAAGCTCCACCAACCGTGCGCCGCGCCAGCACCAGCCGGGCATAGCGGGTGAAGAATTATGGGTGTGGTTGCGCCTAAAATTGCTGGCGGATGTCGGCCTGTTGGGCATGCCCAATGCAGGAAAATCCACCTTCATCAACCAGATTACCAATGCCAAGGCAAAGGTGGGCCATTATGCCTTTACCACTTTGCGCCCACAATTGGGTGTGGTGAGCCACCAACACCGTGAATTTGTGCTGGCCGATATTCCCGGTCTCATCGCGGGCGCGGCGGACGGCGCAGGCATTGGCGACCGGTTTTTGGGGCATATTGAACGATGCCGCGTGCTAATCCATTTAATAGATGGCGATGGCGAAGATCCGATAAAAGCCTATAATATTGTGCAGGAAGAGCTGGACGAATATGGCTTTGGTTTGCGCGATAAACCGCAAATTGTTGTTTTGAACAAAGCCGATGCAATAGATGAAGAGCTGAGCGACTATCTGACCGGCCTGTTAAAAGAGGCAGGCGCACAAAAAGTGTTTGTAATCTCCGCCATGTCGGGCCGCGATATGGATAAATTGCTGGACCATGTCATCACCTATTTGCCCAAATCCACCATGTTGGAAACACCGGGTACCACCGATGATGGCAGCAATGATGTGGATGGTGAGGCAAAGCCATGGTCTCCGCTATAGCATCAACCGAAGAAAAACCGGCAAAAGCTGCCAGCAAAATAATAGCGATTACCGGCGCCACTGGCTTTTTGGGTGGCCGCACTTTGGATATGTTACAGGCGCAGGGTTATGCAATCCGCGCCCTGAACCGTAAGGGCCAAGCGCCGCGCGATAATGTGATCTGGGTACAGGGCGCACTGGACGATACAGCCGCGCTGGACGATTTATGTGCAGGTGCTGATTGCGCCGTGCATATTGCCGGTGTGGTGAATGCGCCAAGCGCCGCAATTTTTACCGCTGGCAATGTCACGGGCACAGCCAATATGCTGAATGCCGCTAAAAAAGCGGGCATGGCGCATTTCATCCATGTTTCTTCATTGGCCGCACGCCAGCCGGAATTGTCCGATTATGGCCGGTCAAAGGCGGAGGGAGAGGCATTAGTGCCGCAATCCGGTCTGGCTTGGACGATCATCCGCCCGCCCGGTATTTATGGGCCTGGTGATAGCGAATTTCTGGATATGTTTAAACTGGCCGCAAAAGGTCTGGCGCTGTTGCCGCCAAAGGGGCGTGTATCGCTAATCCATGTTGATGATATGGCGCGGTTGCTTGTCGCGGCGATAAATCATGGCCCTGCCGCCAAGATTTGGGAGGCTGATGACGGGGCCATAAGCGGCGAGCTGCGCGGCCATGACCATCGCGATTTTGGGCAAGCGGTTGGCCGCGCCATGGGCCGCGACACATT
>CAZAHS010000002.1:10395-16735 GCA_964484855.1 uncultured Sphingomonadaceae bacterium
CAGGAAACCATATTGCTGGGCACCTATAATTATATGGGCATGACCTTTGACCCTGATGTGATTGACGCTGGCAAGGATGCACTGGACAATTTTGGCAGCGGCACCACAGGCAGCCGCGTGCTGAACGGCACTTATCGCGGCCACCGCGAATGCGAAGATGCGCTGAAAGAATTCTACAATATGGACCATGCGATGGTCTATTCCACGGGCTATCAGGCGAATCTGGGCACCATATCCGCGCTGGCCGGTAAGGGCGATTATATCATCTTGGATATAGACAGCCATGCCAGCATTTATGATGGCTGCTCCATGGGCAATGCGGAAATTGTGGCCTTTCGCCATAATGATGTGGAAGCGCTGGAAAAACGCCTGCGCCGCCTGCCCGAAGATGCTGGCAAGCTGGTCGTGCTGGAGGGTGTTTACTCGATGCTGGGTGATATTGCGCCGCTAAAAGAGATGATAGCCGTGTGCAAGAAATATGGCGCCATGACCTTGGTTGATGAGGCGCACAGCATGGGTTTTGTCGGCGAAAATGGCCGCGGCGTGTGTGAAGAGGCGGGCGTGATTGACGATGTTGATTTCATCATCGGCACCTTTTCAAAAAGCGTGGGCACGGTGGGCGGTTTTTGTGTGTCCAACCACCCGAAATTTGAGATTCTGCGCCTTGTCTCGCGCCCCTATATCTTCACGGCCAGCCTGCCGCCATCAGTGGTAGCAACAGCGGCAACCAGTATTCGCAAGCTCATGCATGCAGGCAATAAGCGCGCGCATTTGTGGGAGAATAGCCGGACCCTGCATAAGGGCTTGCAAGATCTGGGCTACACGCTCGGCACTGACACTCCGCAATCCGCGATCATCGCCGTGGTGGTGGAAGACCTGACCAAAGGCGCAATGCTGTGGCAGGCACTGCTGGAAAACGGTCTATATGTTAATCTGGCCCGCCCGCCCGCAACACCCAAGGGCATGACGCTGCTGCGCTGTTCACTGTGCGCAGAACATACCGCCGAACAAGTACAGCAAGTGCTGGGCATGTTTGAAGCTGCGGGCAAACAGGTTGGCGTGATTTAGCGCCAAGGCAGAGCAGAGCATACTATAACATGTCCGAAGATATGATCCTTACCCTGTCTTGCGCGGACAGGCCCGGCCTTGTTGCCGCAGTATCTGGTTTTTTGGCGGATAGGCAATGCAATATTTTGCGCTCCCAGCAATTTAACGATGTTGAGACAAAGCGCTTTTTCATGCGTGTGCGCTTTGAGGCATTAAGCGCGGCGCATGATGTTACTGCATTGCAACAGGCTTTTGCTCCGCTGGCCAAGAAGCATGATATGGACTGGCGGATGCGGCGCAGCGATGAACGCGCCAAAGTGCTTATCATGGTGTCAAAATTTGACCATTGTTTGGAAGATTTGCTCTATCGCAAACATATTGGCGAAATGCCGATGGATATTGTCGCCATTGCGTCTAACCATCCGCATGATGATAGCAGGCCATCACTCATTGGTGACATTCCTTATCATCATCTGCCTATCACACCCCAAACCAAGACCGAGCAAGAACAGCAAATCCGCAATCTGGTAGACGAAAGCGGCGCGCAGTTGGTGATATTGGCGCGTTATATGCAGATATTATCTGACGATATGGCGCGCTTTTTGGAAGGCCGCTGCATCAATATTCATCATAGCTTTTTGCCCGGCTTTAAGGGTGCAAAACCCTATCATCAGGCCCATGCGCGCGGTGTAAAAATGATTGGCGCAAGCGCGCATTATGTTACCGCTGATCTGGATGAAGGGCCTATTATCGCGCAAGATGTTGAGCCGATAAGCCATGCCGATAGCGCCAATGATCTGGTCGCCAAAGGGCGCGATATTGAATGCCGTGTGCTGGCCTCTGCGGTGCGCAGCCATATTGATGACCGCGTTTTGCTCAATGGCAAACGCACTGTGGTCTTTTAAGGGCACATTGCGCTAAAGACTGGCTGATAATTATAACGATTGGAGAGCCTGGATATGAGCGGACCTATATTGATTGAACAGCGCGGCGCGATTGATATCGTCACGCTCAACCGCCCTGACAAGCTGAACACCATGAATGCCGATCTGGTCTATGCACTGCAAGATTATTTCCGCAGCGCACAGGAGCGGCATGATGTGCGGGTCATCATCCTGCGCGCCAATGGCAAGAATTTCTGCGCTGGCTTGGATATGAATGGCTGGGCACATGATATGGAGCAAAGCGGGCCAGTGCATAAGGCTTGGAAGACGCAGCGCGCCATTGCCACAGTGATGCAGTTAATGCGCGCCTGCCCGCAGCCGATTATCTCTATAGCGCAGGGCGCAGCGTGCGGCGGCGGCTTTTCGCTGCTGCTGGCCAGCGATGTGCGCTATGGCGCGCCGTCTTTGCGTATGAATGCGGCCTATATCAAGATCGGTTTGGGCGGATGCGATATGGGGTCCAGCTATTTTCTGCCGCGTCTGGTCGGTGCAAGTCTGGCCAGT
This sequence comes from uncultured Sphingomonadaceae bacterium, assembly GCA_964484855.1. Classification (GTDB taxonomy): domain Bacteria; phylum Pseudomonadota; class Alphaproteobacteria; order Sphingomonadales; family Sphingomonadaceae; genus Alterisphingorhabdus. Next base: position 12,891 of record CAZAHS010000002.1, read on the forward strand.
GAATTGATCCTAACAGGCCGCTTCATAGAGGCTGACCGCGCCAAATCCACTGGCCTGATTAGTGATATTGCAGAGGAAAAAGATCTGCTGGCCACCGCGCTCTCATTGGCGGAGGATATGCTGGACACTGCGCCTATGGGGCTGCGCCTGACTAAGGATGCACTCAACCGCAATATTGATGCGCCCAGTTTCGATGCGGCCATGGCATTGGAGGACCGGCAACAGGTCATGCTGGCCCAGACAGAGGATAGCCGCGAAGCCACAAAGGCTTTTGTCACCAAACGCAAACCCGTTTATAAAGACCTTTGAGCGCGAAACAGAAACTCAATGCGAATTCCACCCCTTTAATAAAGGCAAGCAACATGGCCCATAAAACAGAAATTTTCCGCTTTACCGGCAGCAATGGCCAAAGGCTAGATGGCCGGTTGGAGCAACCTTTAACCGGCCCCATCCGCGCCACTGCACTATTTGCCCATTGCTTTACCTGCACCAAATCCAGCCATGGCGCGACGCGTATATCGGCGGCATTGGCAAAGGCAGGCATTGCCACATTGCGCTTTGACTTTACTGGCCTTGGCGGCAGTGAGGGGGAATTTGCCGATAGCGGCTTTGCTGCCAATGTTGAGGATTTGATCGCCGCCGCCAATGCATTGCGCGAAAATGCGCCGGACATTGACGGCATAGGCGCACCGCAATTGCTAATCGGTCATTCATTGGGCGGGGCCGCAGTGATTGCCGCTGCCAGCGCAATGACAGAAGTGCGCGCAGTGGCCACAATTGGTGCGCCGCATATGGTGGACCATGTATTGCAGCAATTGGGCACCCAATTGGCCGAGGTGGAAAGCAAGGGCGAGGCTTTGGTCAAATTGGGCGGACGTGATTTTCGCGTAACGGACAATTTTGTACAACAGATGCGCGGCCAGCCGCAGTCTGAAAGGCTGGCCCAATTAAAACGGCCTTTATTGGTGCTGCATGCGCCTGATGATAATATTGTACCCTTTAGCGAGGCCGAAGCGATTTATGCCGATGCGATGCAGCCAAAAAGCCTGATAACATTGGGCAATGCCGACCATTTGCTAACCCGCAACGGGGCCGCGCAAAATGTCGCGGCGCAAATCGTCCATTGGGCCGATGGCTATTTGGCCCAAAGCCAGCAAGCGCCCAATGATCTGGATGCCGGTCTGGTGCGGGTGAACAGTCTGGGCAAAGGGTTCACGCAATTGGTTGAAACGCCCGATCATCAATGGCTGGCCGATGAGCCGCGCAGTCTTGGCGGTGATAATTTGGGGGCTACGCCCTATGATCTTTTGCTATCATCACTTGGCGCATGTACATCCATGACGCTGCAAATGTACGCAGCGCGCAAGAAATGGCCGCTCACTCATGTCGCGGTGACATTGGAACATAGCCGCGAGCATAAGGCGGATTGTGAAGATTGTAACAACAGCCAGAACCGTGTTGATATTATCGACCGTGTGGTGAGGATTGAAGGTGATCTGGATGACAAGCAGCGCGCACGCTTGCTCGAAATTGCCGATAAATGCCCTGTCCATAAAAGCCTGACAAACCGCATGGAGATTAACACCCTAAAGGGATAGTGCTGCGCCGCCTATCCTAACGCACAGCGCCTTTGAGCAACAAACGTGGCAGGATTGTTAAAGCACCGATAACCGGCCATTTACGCTGCCACGGGCGGATGGCGATTTTTGTGCCCGCATGGCGGTTAATTTTCCATGCCAGATAATCAATGCCGCCAGCATAGGTACCGCTAGCTTTGATAAGCCGCGCCAAACTGATTAATTTGCCGTGGCGGCGCAGCTTTGGCCAACGGGCGCGCTCTGCAATTATTGCGTCTTGTTTATCGTTAGCGATCGTAACCATGTGCCCATTCAGCGCCACATTAAAAATGGTTTTATCGAGCACAGCAGAGGTGAAAGCGCGGTAGCGTTCTGGGTCAAATTCCACCACGGATTGTGCGCGACTATTTCTTTCTGCGCGAAGCTCTGCGCCATAGGTTAGTTTAAAACCACGATGCCATAATTCGGCTGCATCGGCTTTGCCTGGTCCATGATCGGCAATACCAGCATTTAGCAATGTTGGCGCTGCGCCACTTAAAGCTTCAACAATTTGGTTTACAGCCTTTTCATTCGCCGACCAGACCAGCCGTGAAGGCTGTGCAAAGCGCGCCCATATAGACACTGTGGCCGCCTCTGGACGATTTAGCCGATGAAAATCATCCCTACTCACAACCGCATATTTGGCCATTAAACCATTATGTTCTGCCGGAAAAACATTGGGCGGTATTAGGGCATTGGCGCGTGCCATCCAACCTTTGCCATATGCCGCTTCATAGTCCGAAACAATGACATAGAAATCCAGCATTTCGCCTTCAAGCTGGTCAGTGCGCAGACAGGAACCATAAAATAATACCGCCTGAGCAGCATCAGGATAACGCGCCGCAATAACCGCAGCAAAGGCGTTGACACGCGGGTCCACTGGCTGGGTCAATTCTTCTGCAATCAATGTGGCTAATGTCTCGGCCATGCGGGGTTCCTATGCAGCAAGCCGCAAAAATGGCACTGGCTCTGTTGTGCGCAAAGTTATAGGCCGGCCGCGCCTGGCTTCAAAAAGCTCTCCATCCAGAACAACACAGCCATGGTCGCTTTCAATCTCTATCACGTCTTCACGCTCCAGATGCAGGCCAGCGCCAGCGCGTGAGCCGAAGCGGCCAGCAATTGTGTCTCTAATCATGGTCCATAAGCCAGAGCGGTTATTCTCCACTGCTACAAATTTCATATTATCCGGTTGATCCGCGCTTTCAATGCCGGTCTTGCTACGCAAAATCAGTTTTTCCAACGTCGTCACCATCAACACGCAGAAATTTCCATGCAGATCACCATTGCGTATCATGGAAATGCGCATATTTGATGATGTGACGGGCAGGAAACGTGTACTGGCGTTAAAAAGCAACGAAATTACGGTCGCAACCGCTGCCAGAAAATGGCTGACACTGTTGGGCAGGCCCAGCGGATAGATTATATTGCGGCAGTAAAGGATGATTTGCGCCAAACCCGCACCGCCCAGAAACATACCCAATATTGGCTGTGGATTTGCGTCATTTGATAAGGCAATAAGCTTACGCACTACCAAATGGCTTTCCAGATCATTGCGCGCCAAATGCAGCATCTTTTTCAAAGCAACAAGCGCATCACCTTCCGCGCCGAGATCAAGCGCGATAAGGTTGGTCTTGCCATTGGGCAGAACAGCAATGGGCGGCGGATTATCGCCAAAATATCCGCCCTGATACATTTCGGTCAATGTCGCCTGGACCGTGCCATCACCGCCATTAATAATCAGCAATTTAGGCCGCACCAAAGCAATGGATTTAAGAGCCATGGCGATCTGGTCCACCGCTTCCACTTCATAATGGAAGATTTCCGGCTGATGGGCGCAAAAGGCACGCATTTCGGGAAGACCCGATTTATTGCCAGTTGATTGCGGATTGGAAAGCAGAGCGATCAGGGTCATGATGTTTTCAATGGTTCAATGGAGAGGCCCTGACGGTAATTCAGAACCACTTTTATGCGTTTAATGCCATTGCCCACTACAACCTGTGTCTTGCGCACAGAGGGCTTTAAATTTGTAAGAGAAATATCGGGATTGCCAGAAAAGCCGCCGCCATCATTCCAGCCTGATTTGCCATTGCCGTCCAGATCATGACGCACGGCAATGCTGTAACTGCCTTTGACGGGGAAGGGCATGCAGAACAGCATTTTGCCGCCACGCACCGCCACCGGCACATCAATTCGGCGGATCCACTGGCCTTTTTTTAGCCACTTTTTCTT
>CAZAHS010000002.1:16835-30886 GCA_964484855.1 uncultured Sphingomonadaceae bacterium
CCACCGGCACATCAATTCGGCGGATCCACTGGCCTTTTTTTAGCCACTTTTTCTTTGTCGCTTGATAAGCCTGGACGCGGACACGCCCGGCGGATCTTTTAAAACCAACCACCTCCACCAAAACGGCGGGGTTGCTGGCGCCGCTGCGGCATAGGCTCATATCATTATTGACGATTTTGCCCTGAGCCTGTGCAGGTGTTGCTGCCAGCACCAATCCCCCCAGCAAAAAAGCGGCTGCGGCGGAGATGTTGGCAAAGTTCGTCATGGTTTTTTCTATCCTATCGTCTATATGATAATGTCTCGCTTATCAGGCGCGCGGAAACTTTCCGCTGTGTTTGCAACATGAAACCCATTTGCGGCCAAATCATGGTGATAGAAGGACAATAAGTTGAATTTCCTGACCGCCACCGACCGGTATATTGCCCGCCTTGTGCTGGTGCCGCTGCTATTTACACTGGTTATTGCGGCCATGTTGCTGCTGCTGGATAAAATGCGGCGGCTTTTTGAATTTGTCGCATCAGAGGGCGGGCCGGTCAGCGTTGTCTGGCGAATGCTGGCCAATTTGATCCCGGAATATCTCTCTTTGGGCATACCCATTGGCCTGTTGCTTGGCGTGGTCCTCGCATTTCGTAAGCTAGCATTGTCATCAGAATTGGATGTGTTTCGCGCAGTTGGTCTGGGCTATGGGCGGCTGCTGCGTGTGCCTTTTATCTTTGCGATCATGCTGGCAGGGGTCAATTTGGCTTTGGTTGGCTGGGTCCAGCCGGAATCGCGCTATGCCTATGAGCGCTTGGGCTTTGAACTGCGCTCCGGTGCATTGGGCGCATCAATAAAGGTTGGCGAATTTACCAAATTTGGTGATGATATGACCATCCGCATTGAGAGCAGCCGCGATGAAGGGCGCAGCCTGTCAGAAATTTTCGTCCGCGCAGCGAGCAAAAATGGTGATGTGCTGACCGTGACAGCCGCAGAAGGGCAATTTTTAGCGACAGATGACCCCGACACTATAATCTTCCGCCTGCAAGATGGCCGATTGGTGCATAATAATAAAAACTATGTCACGCCGCGCATTCTGAATTTCAGCAGTCACGACTTGCCGATAGACCTGCCCAAGATAGAGGAATTCCGTGATCGTGGAGGCAAGGACAGGGAATATACTTTGCCCGAATTGGTACGCATCGGCACTGATACCAATGTGACAGAAGAAGAACGCAATGGCAGCCGTGCCAGTTTCCACTTTCGCATTGTGGAGGTGGTGATGATGCTGCTCATGCCGTTATTGGCAGTGTCGCTGGCCATTCCGCCAAAGCGCTCAACCTCTGCGCTGGGCGTCTTTTTGTCGATCATCATCATTGTCACCTATCATAAGATCAACCAATATGGCGAAGATGTGGGCGCGCTCGGTTATATTGACCCGATTATTGCGCTTTGGGGGCCGTTCATTCTGTTTGCGGGCATTATATTATGGATGTTCTACACCGTGTCCTCTGTACCGGGCGGTCAGCCTATTGGCGCGCTGGAACGCTTTTTTGCAAAATCCGGCACCTTTTTAAAGGGCATGCTATCCATTGGCCGCAAACGCCAGATCCACAATAATTAGGGCCGTTTATGCAGTTGGAATTCTTCCCCTCCCGCACAACCGGCTTTTACATGGCACGCATGTTCTTCATGCGTATTTTGGCGTTGCTGGCGCTGTTGGTTATTGTTTTGCAAAGTCTGGATTTGTTAGGCGAAAGCGGCACCATATTGTCTTATCCCGGCAATGGGCAGAGCGAGTTGCTAACCTATATTAGCCTGCGCACTCCGCAGCTTATTGCCCAATTTCTGCCTTTTTCTGTCTTACTGGCTACAATTGTCACCTTGGCGACGCTCAACCAGAACAGTGAGATTATCTCTATGAAAGCCGCCGGTCTTTCCGCGCACCAGATATTGACGCCGCTGCTGCTGACCAGTCTGATTGTCGCGGCCGTCACCTTTGCTTTTAACGACCGTGTTGTCAGCCGCGCCACTGCGACACTCAGCCTTTGGCAGGACGCAGAATATGGCCCCATTCCAGAAGATTTAAGCAGCCGCAGCAATGTCTATGTGCGTGCTGGCAATAATGTTATCCGCGCTGCATCGGTCAGTGGTTCTGGCAAAGATACGCAGCTTAGCGGCGTGAATGTCTATGTGCGTGATGATAATGGCGGCCTGCGCGAAATACTCACTGCATCAAGTGCCAGCTATAATGGCGCAGAATGGATATTGCCGGAGCCGCAGGTCTTTGATCTGGTCACGGGCAACAAAAGACGCGTTGCCGACCGTGTGGTTGGAACCGGCGTTACACCAGACCAATTCACCCTATCCAATATTAATCCAGCCGGCATGTCCTTCTTAGAACTGGGCGTGATTATTGAAGAATTGCGCGCTGCGGGTCGCCGCACAAATGATCTGGAAACCACCTATTGGCATAAAATTTCCAGCCCCTTATCATCCGTATTAATGCCTTTATTGGGCGCTATTGCGGCTTTTGGTCTGGCGCGATCTGGCCGCTTATTCTTTCGCGCCGTTATCGCCATGGCGCTGGGCTTTGCCTATTTTGTCGCGGATAATTTCGCGCTTTCCATGGGCAATTTAGATGCCTATCCGCCATTATTGGCAGCTTGGGCTCCGTTCGTATTTTTCCTGCTTATCGGTGAGACGGTCCTTGTCCGCACCGAGGAATGATAACAGCATTAGCGCACCTGATAATGGTGCCCAAAATAATGCTGCAGCCAATAAAGCGCCCTTAATCGGCAAGGCTGATGTTGGCAAAGGCGCAGCGCTGGCGGCCATGGCGCGTTTGGGCGCGTTGGTGGAGCTGGTTGCTCAGCCTGCCTATATTTGGATGTTTGGCCTTGCCACCTATGGTCTTTACGCCGCATTCTGGTCGGCAATCAGCCTGTTAAGCTTTTCGCTCAATATGGGCATGCATCAGGCGCTGCAACGTCTGGTCCCCGCTGCGAAAACCAGCGATCATGCCCATGCCATTGCACGTTTTGCGCTTATCGCCGCGATCATTCCATCCTTATTGGCCATCATGCTTATCTGCATAGCTGCGCCGCAAATTGCGCCCTTTTTTACTGGCAGTGATTTTTCGCAAAATGAACTGATCTGGCTTATCCGTATCTTCACTATCGCATTGCCTTTGTTGATCCTGCTGGAAATCTGCACTGCTGCGGTTCGTGCGCGCAATGCCTTTGGCCCAGAAATCCGTTTGCGTATTTTCTGGGAACAGGTCAGCCGCTTGGTCATTGCCGCATTGTTCTTCCTATTCGGTTATAAATTATATGGCTTATTTGCCGCGCATATATTGTCGCTGGCCATCACTGGTCTGTTCGCGCTGCGCTTGCTGGCGCGCTATTATGATATACGCCTTTTGCTGCGCGCAAAGGGCGAAAAGGGGCTGAGACGCAATGTCCTCGCCATCGGCTTGGCGATGATGCCGCCCATTATGACCCGCCGTGCCTTTAATGATTTGCCCCCCGTTCTGCTAACGCTGACCATCGCTGGAACGCTGGGGCTGCAATCCTCTGCGCTATATGTCATTGCCCGCAAAGTCGCCTCTGTGCCGCTCATTGTGCGTCAGGCATTTTTATATGTGCTGGCGCCATTATCTTCAACACAGGCGCAATCAGATCGCACTGCCATTGCGCCGCTTTACGGATTTTCCAACCGCTTGGCCGCGATCATCATGCTGCCTTTGGCCATGGCCATGGCACTGGTCGGCGATATTATATTGATGATCTTTCCGCGGGAAGCCGCCGCCGCTTTGCCCATATTAATCATACTATTGGCCGGACGTGCCGGTGAAACATTATTGGGCGCAGCAACCGCTATTGTGGAAATGATCGGCCATTACAGCCTGCCCTTTGTGAACAGTATATTGGGCCTGATTGGCGCAGCAATAACCTATTATCTGTTGCCGCCTGAGGCAGGCGCAGTGGGCATGGCAGTGGCAGTTGCTATTGGTGTCACTATCGCTAGCTGGGCCGCGGCCATAGAGCTGAAATATTTTGACAAAATACCGGCATGGGACCGGTTTTTGCTATGGGCGGTATTACAGCAATTGGCCGCTTGCATCATCATGTTCATTGTGGCGCGAATGGTATCAGAGCAAGGCGATATGCTACGCTTTGCGGCTATATTGGGCGCAATGCTGGTGGCAATATGGCTGGGCCTGAAACTGGCGCTGGAGCGTGATGATAAAGAGGCTTTGGGCAAAGCTGGACGCTGGCTACGGCTCTAAAATCCCATTTCCAACTGGTTCCCTATTGCCGCGCTGACCGCTAATATTGGCTTTACGAGCGCATTCCAAAAGTGCTTTTCACCAGCCGCGTCACCAATCCTGGCAGGCCATCATAATTGGCAGCCCAATAAGGCGAATGCTGCGGCAATATCTTCACCAATTCGCGGTGGGCCTTACCCAGTTCATGATAGGGAATGCTGGGCAGCAAATGGTGCAGCGCATGATAGCGCAGACCAACCGGCGCCCATAATTCGGGAAGCAGAGCAGGCGGCGGCACATTTACACTGTCCAGATATTGCGCGGTCACACTCATCGTTTCGCCTTCATTCTCCCACAAATGCGCCACCAAAGTGCGCACCTGATTAATCACCACCGACACTGACAATATGGCCAAATAGGTGAGGAAAAAACTGAGCGGAATAACCGACAATGCCGTGAGGGCAATGAGCGAAATTGCCCAAATGCTGGCCGCGCCTTCCAGCAACAGCCAATCGCGCCGCGCTTCGCCATCAGGCATTTTGCGGCGAAATTCCGGGTTGATAACCAATCCAGAATAACGCTCCACCACCAAATTACGCAGCGGCGGGATCAAAAAAGATAGCGGCGTCAAAACTCCGTAACGCACCAGCAAGGCAATGGGCGCAAGCGCGGCAACCACCACAAAAAGCGGCACAGTATAGGGTTTCATCAGCGCGAGCGGCAGATATTCCGGGTCTTTCACCGTGCCATAGCGCGTTTTGTTATGGTGCAAATTGTGTACGCCTTCATACATGAAGCTGGGCATCATAAGCGGGATACCGATCAGCGCATTCCAGCCCCATTTGAAACCGGTCACGCTGTTTTTCTTCATATGCGATATTTCATGAATGAAACTGCCCGCGCGGTAAAGCGCCAGCACTGACACCAAGCCAAGGGCCAGCACCATCCAGAGATTTGCCGTCACCATCGCGCCCAACATCGCACTATAGCCAAGCGCCGCAGAGCCGATTAAATCCGCCCAATAGGTTTTTGCATCATGCTTGCTATGCTCACGCGTTAGCTTTGCCGCCAGCTTGACCAGCTCCATATCTTCGCTTTTCAAAAAGCGGCGGCGCTCGCTACTGGCGTCCTTTGTGTCACGGGCCATAGCGTTGCCGGCCTGCACATCGCGGGCCAAAGCATCAGCAGCCTTTTCAGGTGCGGCCATATTTGCGGCCATATTGCGGTTCATAATATTTTCCATAGCAGCAAACACATATATAAATCAAAGTGGCAGTATCAAGGCAGCAATGGGATGAGAGCATGTCAGATAGACTTTAACAGCGCCTGAAGCTAAGGCGCAGCGGCTTGACAGGCATAACAGCCCTTCGCCAATAGATACTTGCATAGCGGGCACAAAATTGCCCGTCATTTAAGAAAGATACCGGCATGAGCAACCATAGCGACATCACTATAGCCCAGGTTAATGACAAAGCGGCGCTGACAGAATTTGTTGATATTGGCTATCGGCTCAATGCGCAAACCCCCAATTGGGTGCCCCCTTTGCGGCAGGATATATTTGATAGCTTTAACCCCAAAAAGAACCCGTTTTACGAACATGCCCGCGTTCAGCCCATGATTGCGCACCGCGATGGCCGTGCTGCCGGGCGTATCTCTGCCCATATTGACGAGCTGGCCCTGACCCAGCCAGCGGATAAAGGCTTTGGCCCAGGCACTGGCAATTGGGGCATGTTAGAAGCGGAAGATGAGCATGTCGCCAGTGCGCTTATTGCCGCAGCGGAGGATTGGCTGCGCCAACAGGGCATGACGCGCGTAGTGGGTCCGCTAAGCCTTTCCATTTGGGATGAACCAGGCGTTTTGGTCAGCGGTTTTGATCATAAACCCGTGGTGATGATGGGCCATGATGATGCGCGCAAACAACATTGGATTGCCGATGCAGGCTATGCGCCGGTCAAGTCGCTTTTCACCTATGATCTGGACATCACCAAACCCTTCCCGCCGCTCATTGAGCGGATTGTCGCATCCGGCGAACGCAGCAAACGCATCACCATTCGCAATGTGGATAAGAGCCGCTTTGCCAGCGAAGCCGCTATTATTATGGGTATATTAAATGATGCATGGTCAGACAATTGGGGCTTTGTCCCCATTACTGATAGCGAGATTGCGCATATCGGCAAAAAGCTGAAACCGCTTGTGCGCGAAGAACTTATCATGATTGCTGAGGTGGAGGGCGAGCCAGCCGCCTTCATGATGACCATTCCCGATTTGAACGAGGCTATTGCGCCGCTCAATGGCAAATTGCTGCCCTTTGGTTGGGCGAAGCTGCTATGGTGGCTGCGCACATGCCGCTGCCAATCGGTGCGCGTGCCGCTTATGGGCGTGGCATCGCAATATCAAAATACCCGTCTAGCGAGCCAACTTGCCTTTATGATGATCGAATATATCCGCCGCAATGCTGTTGAAGTTTATGGCGCAGTGCGCGGGGAAATTGGCTGGATATTAGAGGATAATCAGGGAATGGTGGCCATAGCCGATGCCATAGGCACCACCGTCAACCGCGAATATGTGATTTATAATAAAATGCTCTGAATAAGAGGCAATTATAGCTGCTGCCCATGGCCTTATGATTTGGCAGCGACGCCCTTTAGATCTATTGGCGCGTTAATATGCCCAATATTTGCGTTAGCCTTGAGCCTGTCAAAAGGCGTGTTTTTGACAGGCTCATCACCAACGCAAACATATTAGTGCAATTGGCAAAGAAGGGGGATAGTCCTCCTAATCAAGCAGCCGATCGGCGCCGCGCCGCGCAGTGTCTGCACTGCCTACACCAGCCGCTACTGGCTGCGCATCCATATTATAATCGGGCGCTATCCACCGGTCTTGATACCAGCGGGCCACTTTGTCGCCATGGCGGTTAATCGCGCCCATATTGAAAAAGTGCATGACGCCCAGCAGCAGTAATGCCAGTCCGACATGCAGCCCCAAAAAGCGGAACAGCCCCTCAACACTGGACACAGTGCCGGCCTGGCTGAGCGCCAGCGCAATAAAGCCCAGATTGACAAGATAGAAACCGACCACCAGCAAATGATTCACAGAGCCAGCCAGCTCATCATCATTACCCAGATAGCGCAGCAAATAAACGCGGCCATTAAAAGATAGGCTGCGCCCCACCCAAATGGTCATGCCAACCGCCAGAAGCAGATAAAGGCTATATGCAATAATCGTCATTTTTCGTCTCCTTCGTTAAATATCATTCTTTCGGTAAAAACTGAAATCTTTAAACCTGATTATATCTAATTGTGCTTCCAAATCATTTTGCCTTTCTAGGTTCAGAACCTGTTTGGCGTTGACTGTTTAATTTGCGTGAAGTTTTTTGGCCGCTTCGGACTTAACCGGCCTGCTTTTGCCAGCCAGTTTCACAATCGCAAATGCGCCTTATCCATCCGACGCTTTGCCGCTGCCCGGAATAAACCGCGCCACCTTTGCGCCCAGATTCATAAGCGCAATCAATGTGCTTTTCTTCAAACCGCGCACCTGTTCATACCAGCCGGTCAGACGGGCGATAAATTGGTGCATATTGCCAATACGCTCGCGCACATGGGCGGGCAGATCTTCATTATGCGCCATCCGCTCCTCCAGCGCAGCCAGCTTGGCTATAACAGGGTCAATTTCACGCTTTTTGCGCTCTGCGGTGATTGCCATAAACAAATCCCACAGCTCTGTTTCTGCTGCAAAAAAATCGCGCCGTTCGCCGGGTTTATGAATGCGGTTGATAATGCCATAGCCCTGCAATTCCTTCAATGCAGTGGACACATTAGAGCGCGCAATATCCAGCGCTGCGCAAATCGCCTCGGCATCCAGCGGTTCATCACTAAGATATAATAAGGCATGCACCTGCGCGACCGAACGATTGGCACCCCAATGCGTCCCCATCTCCCCCCAATGTAGGATAAATTCCATAGCCTCAGGATAACGCTCAACACCCATATCATTTCCTTTCGAATTTTCTGTTAAAACAGAAATTACAGGATGTCAAGCAATAGCGCATTTATTTCATTAAAGGGATGGCTGCGGGCATAGCCGCTGCATTTCATTTGCCAATATGGCCTGTAACAGATTAGGGAAAGGGCAGTTTCCGCAATAAGGCCGCTCGATTATGACTATATTACGCGCCGAATATGATCTGTTGATTATTGGCGGCGGCATTAACGGCAGCGCGATTGCGCGTGATGCGGCGGGGCGCGGGCTTTCGGTTTTGCTGTGTGAGAAGGATGATCTGGCCCGCCATACCTCATCGGCCAGCACCAAGCTGGTCCATGGCGGGCTGCGCTATCTGGAATATTATGAATTTAAGCTGGTGCGCGAATCGCTAAAAGAGCGTGAGGTTATGCTGCGCTCTGCCCCGCATATTATCTGGCCGCTGCGCTTTATATTGCCTTATGATAAGGGCCTGCGCCCGGCATGGATGCTGCGCGCCGGATTGTTCCTTTATGACTATATGGGGGGCCGCAAATTGCTGCCGCCGTCAAAGCGTGTGAGCCTGCTTAAAGGACGCTATGCCAATATATTACAGCGGCATCTTAGCTTTGGATTTGAATATTCCGATTGCTGGGTTGAGGATGCCCGGCTGGTCGTGCTGAACGCCATGGCAGCGCATGAAAAGGGCGCGGATATTGCGGTTGGCATGCGGGTTAATGCGTTGAAAAACAGCGCGGCGGGCTTTGCCGTGACGATAGAAGATGATGATGGGAAACAGCGGAATATAACGACCAAAGGCGTGGTCAATGCCGCTGGGCCATGGGTGGAGGATGTGCTGCAATCCATCAAGCCCGGCCGCAATGATAATAGGCTGCGGCTGGTTAAGGGCAGCCATATTGTGGTGCCCAAACTGTTTGACGGGGATCATTGCTATACTTTCCAAAATGGTGATGGCCGCGTTGTCTTTGCCATTCCTTATCAGCAGGATTATACCCTGATCGGCACCACCGATGTGCCGCATGATATGGCCGATAATCTGCCCGCCATTGACGCGGATGAAATTGCCTATCTGTGCGATGCTGCGTCAGAATATTTTGTGCAGCCCATCACGCCAAGTGACGTGGCATGGACCTATTCGGGTGTTCGCCCGCTTTATGATGATAAGGCAGCCGACGCGTCCGCGGTAACGCGCGATTATGTGCTGGCGGTGGATGATTTTGGCGGCAATACGCCGTTCATGTCGGTTTATGGCGGTAAAATCACCACCGCCCGCAAATTGGCCGAACATGCCATGGAACAGCTTGGCGATTATTACCCGCAAATGGGCGCTGCCTGGACACGCGAAACGCCCTTACCCGGCGGTGATATTGCAGGCGCGGATTTTGATAGGTTTCTGGCGCAGCAGGCCGCGCTTTACCCATGGTTACCCAGCGATATGCTCCGCCATTTGGCGCGCAGCTATGGCACCCGTATGAATGTGCTGCTAAAAGACATAAATGCTCTGGAGCAGATGGGCGCGCGTTTTGGTGCGGTGCTAACAGCGGCAGAGATACGCTATCTGGCGGCCCATGAATTTGCCCGCAGCGCCGATGATATATTATGGCGACGCACTAAGCTGGGCCTGCACCTTAGCGAAGAAGAGCGCAGCGCAGTGGCAGCGTATTTTGATAAGATGAGCGCATCAGGCTAAGATCCGCGCCCAAAACCCCCGCTCCCCTTAGGCAAAAGGCTTGTTAAGCGCCACAATTTTGGCATTTAACAGCGCCGCAAAGCTAACCCATAACAGATAGGGGACAATCATCAGGCCCGCCGTCCATGATATGCTGGCCGTAACATAGAGCATTGCCGCCACTGATGCCCAAAGGAACACCACTTCAATCAATGCAATATCCGGCCTGCGCAGCGTGAAAAATATTGGTGACCAGAGGAAATGCGCGATAAAATTCACCGCATAAACGATGATGATTTCAAATCGCGTATCATAACTGCCCGTAACGCCCCATGCCTTAATCGCCGCCCATGCCGCAAGACCCAATATGATTGTCCATGCCGGGCCGAACAGCCAATCGGGCGGTTGCCAGCTTGGCTTTTTCAAATCGCGGTACCATGGGCCGATTGTGGTCAGCAAACCGCCACCCAAACCCAATATGAGCGCCCAACCAATGGCAGCGATGACAGGATATGTAAACATGACCATGAAATGGGCCTCTCTTGCAATAAAAGCAACAGATGCTTTGTAAGCTAGGGTCAGGACCTCGGCAAATAGCGGACTATTGCGCCGTATATGGGTGCAGCCAAAGAAGAAATATCATCTGGCCTATTTGATTATGTTGCAGCGCAGCATAAATGGCTGTATTGGGTTTATGCGCTGAACACGAGCAGGTGCGCGAACAGGGTAAGATTATATGAGTAAGACGCAGATAGTGGTGGTTGGCGGCGGCGCAGGCGGCCTTGAGCTGGTGCGCAAGCTAGGTGCTAAATATAGCCGCGAAACCCATGATATAATGCTGGTGGACAGCAATTTAACCCATGTGTGGAAGCCCTTGCTGCATGAAGTTGCCGCCGGTTCGCTCGACGCAAATATGGATGAGGTTGGCTATGGCGGTCATGCGGTGCGCTGGGGCTATCGCTTTTTCCATGGCGCGCTAGAAACAATTGACCGGGAAAAGCAGGAAATTACCACGGCACCACTGCTGGATGATGATGGCAAAGAAATTATCGGCCGCCACATTATCCGCTATGATTATCTGGTGCTGGCCTTTGGCGGCATATCAAATGATTTCGGGGTGCCGGGTGTGCGCGAACATGCCCATTTCCTTGAAAATCGCGGTGATGCCGATGAATTTCGGCAAAGGCTGCTGAATGCCTGTCTGCGCACCAACCATGCGCACAGCATGGGCAAAAGCGATGAAGAGGTGCGCATCTCCATCATTGGCGGCGGCGCAACAGGCGTTGAATTGGCCGCTGAACTGCACAATGCCGCCAGCTCTTTACAAAATTATGGGCTAGAAGTTTTTGCAAAGGATAAGCTGAAAGTCACCTTGCTGGAAGCTGGGCCGCGCATCCTGCCGCGTATTGACCCGGAGCTTGGCCTGACCGCGCATTATGAGTTGGAACAGCTTGGTGTGTCGGTCAAAACCTCAACTGCGGTTACCGCCGTCTATCCTGATGGCATAGAAATTGGCGGCAACTCGCGGCTATCGGCTGATCTTGTCCTATGGGCAGCGGGCGTCAAGGGCGCAGATGGCATAAAGCAAATGAGCGATTTGGAACTGAGTCGCCTCGACACATTTGTTGTGAAACCAACTTTGCAAACCACTTTAGATGATAAGATTTTTGCGCTGGGTGACTGCGCATTTTGCCATTTGCCCGGCGATGAAACCCCCATCCCGCCGCGCGCACAGGCCGCGCACCAAATGGCCAACACCATATTGGACAATCTGGTGCGCCTACAAAAAGGCAAAATGGCAAAAGACTTTGTTTATAAAGATCGCGGCTCCTTGGTGTCGCTTAGCCGCTTCTCCGCCATTGGCAGCTTGATGGGCAATTTGGTTGGCGGGCGCATGGCGATTGAGGGGCGTCTGGCGCGGCTCGCTTACCAATCACTCTATCGCATGCATTTGATCGCCATCCACGGCTATATGCGCGGCATAGCGTTGATTATTGTCGGGCGGGTAAACCAGATTGTGCGCCCGAAACTCAAATTGCATTGATGATAGTCGGCCCGATATGCGGTCCATCTGTGTCTAGCGTGTACCAGACCAGCGCCGACAGGCCGAGCCATGCGGTGAACATGAATATATAGGGCCAGCGGCGGGGCAATAACTGCGCCACAAGCAAGGTGACCATTGCCGTGCCGCCAAGCGCGGTCAAAGCTGCGCCTGCTGCGCGCGTACCCGAACCGATAAACGCGCTTTCTATCGCCATATTGGCCCATTGTGCGGGCAGCAACACCAACACTATATCGGGCAGTGCGCCGGGCAGCGCCACCGCAGTAAACAAAATAGCCGCTTCACCAGCGACCACAAAAACCGCAATCCACCAGCCCTTGCCGGGAACGCTGCGGGCAAATAATGCGCCCCGTGCGGCAAAGCTGATAGTAGCGATAAAAACCGCCAATGCTAATGAAAATGGATAGTCAGGCATGGACATACCCAAAACTTGCGCCAGCAATATTAAGCCAATGCCGGTCAATAGCGCTAAGATTATGCCGACCCAAAAGCGCCCAGCGGCGGCGCCAATCATACCCGCGCCCATGAGACCGATTGCCAATAAAGGCTTGGCAACTGCGCCTATTGCAAAGCCAGCGCCGCCGCCCCCTAGCATTATCATGGCAATAGCCGGTGCTACACACCCTGCCAGTGCAACAGTGAGCCAAGCCAATACCGGCCATGTAAGAGGCTGCGCTTGTATAAAAGATTTCATAAGGGAAATATTGGGTGAAGCATGTGGATTTGTCGAGCAGAAATATCGGCACCAATATCGCGCTCTAGGCAGTGATTTCTAACCAGATTATTCGGCCAGTGTAGAGATCATATGGATTACATTTTGATAGCAGGTTTTTATATTTATAGATCAAGCGCTATTCTGCCTAATTCATCCGGCATAATGCAGCAGATCATCCAGCTATAGCGCGCTCTATCCACTCGCGGGTGTCGGGGATGACGGCCTCCACTTGGGGCAGATCATTAACGCATAGAAATTTGAATTGCGGCTGCAACGCGCAGGCCAAATAGGCCCGCACATCCGGCAATGCATAATCAAACACGGCCCCGGTGCGCAAATGCAAATGATCCTCGACATTGTGCAGCACTGCATTGCCGCGCAATATGCAGATATGGTTGTGTAGGGCTTGCGGCAAAAACTGCGACACACAGCGGAAACGGTGGCTAAGATTGGTCTCGAACGCGGCGCGGTGATCATCATAAAGCTGGGCCAGCACTGACCTGCGAAGCGGATGAACAACATGCGCTGTGCGGAATAGCCGGTCCGCGCCAAAACCGGCAAGCTGCGCCGCATTGATCTGCGTCAGGCTATTAAGCGCCGCAGGATCATGGCGGCTATCTGGATCAGCGGCAACAGCGCTCTTATCAACCCATCGGCCGCGTAGCACCGGCGCAGAATCGCGGAACACATCGCCGGACGCAAGCGGGCCGGTTAGAAACACATCATCGTTGAAATAAACAAAATGTTCAGCAAGCCCGGGAATACGCCATAACAGCGTTTCAATGGCCAGCGAGTTAAAGGTAGGCAACGCGTCTTCATATCCTGCAAACAGGGTCAGATGATCGACAATGGTAATGCGCGCGGCCAATTCACGCGGCACATGTGTAAGATCGGGTGTTTGAGCATCGGTAATAATCCAAATCCGCCCAATCCACGGCGCATGATTGGCAATGGAGCGCAGGCAATAGCCTAGCTCATCATTACATGCCCAGCGATGGGGATTAATGGCATTTGCATTGCGCGGGGCCTGTGGCTGATAAAAGTTGCGCTTAGAGAGATGAACCGGACACTGACCATCAACCCAAGTGATGACCGCGTCGATACGCGTAATATCACTAACAACATGCATCTGTTTTCGTCCACGCGAATATCTCATCCGCCACGATAGAACGGAATGAAGTTGATTGGCTAGCAGCCGAACTAATGTCAATAATATTAGTGATTTCTGCGTTTTATATTAAGCATTTATATGCCGCCACTACGCCTTTTACAGCGATTAGCATAAATATGGCTAGTCCTGGGCACTGGCACAGTGACCGGCGCAAAACCGTTACAAGTCCAGTTCGCTCAAACTTGACGATGAAGCCTGCCGGATCACCGC
>CAZAHS010000003.1:0-4445 GCA_964484855.1 uncultured Sphingomonadaceae bacterium
ACCAAAGATGAAGACGTCGTGACGTCACTTTTCGTTACCTCAACACACACGCCTGTGCTCTTTTTCTCTAGCCATGGTCAGGTTTACCGGCTGAAAGTGTGGAAATTGCCTGAAGGCGGGCCGCAAACACGTGGCCGCCCCATGGTAAATTTGCTGCCATTGGCGCAGGGCGAAACCATATCCACAGTATTGCCGCTTCCAGAAGATGAGGGTGAGTGGGAAAATCTGCATGTCATGTTCGCCACGGCCCAAGGAACGGTGCGGCGCAATTCCATGGCGGCCTTTACCAATATTCCGTCTAACGGCAAAATTGCAATGCGTTTTGATGATGACAGTGACGATCATTTGATCGGCGTTGCGCTGCTTACCGAAGATGATGATGTTTTGCTCGCCACTCGTCAGGGCAAAGCCATCCGCTTTAGCGCGACCCAAGTGCGCGAATTCCAAAGCCGGACATCACAGGGCGTGCGCGGCATCTCGTTAAAAGGCGATGATGAAGTCATATCTCTATCGGTGTTGCGCGGCGTTGAAGCCTCTCCAGAGGAACGCGACGCCTATTTGCGCAGTGCTCCTTGGAAAGAAAATGACGCTGAGGCGACATTGGCCGATGATAAAATGCAGATGCTGGCCGAAAATGAGGACTTTATTCTCACTGTCTGTGCCAATGGCTATGGTAAGCGCTCTTCTGCTTATGAATATCGCCAATCGGGGCGCGGCGGGCAAGGAATTGCCAATATTGACAATATTAAGCGTAACGGCCCGGTTGTAGCCAGCTTCCCAGTTGCCAATGGCGAGCAGCTTATGCTGGTCACCAATCAAGCCAAGCTGATCCGTATCAATATTGGCGGCATGCGCGTTATCGGTCGTAATAGTTCCGGCGTTAAAATGTTCGATGTGGCAAAGAACGAGCATATTGTGAGCGCAGCCCGCATTCAGGAAAGCGATGACGACAATGATATCGCTGAAGAGATTGATGGTGATGAGGCGGCAATAGAAGAGGGTGCTAATAATGATAGCAGTGACAAAGCATCAGATAATTAGAACAATTATCCAGTAATTTGCACTATATATCTTATAAATGCTCTTAACTGCTATTTTAAGCAGCCGCTAATTGTTGCGTAGGGCGCGCACCACTCCGGTGCAGATCATTAATTGGCCGATATAATAAATCGGCCAAACCAAAGCGCCTGCTAATGAAATCTGCTCCAAAAGGCCCATGCTGCCAAAGAGCAAAAGATCCGAGATAACAAACAAAATAGCGCCTATACCGACCTGATAACGCGGATAGGCGCTGCTCCAAGCAAGGCATGCCATAAGGCCAAGAACTGCGCTATATAGGATCAGCAGCCAATTTGTTGCTTGCAAGGTCAGCAAATAGCTTAGCAATGGCGTTGCGGCCAACAGCAAAAATGCCAAAATGGTCTGACTGGCTGCTAATTTACTGCGCCTATGACGCGAAAACAAGAAAATCGCAAACAAATGCGCTGCAAAAAATGCACCTCCGCCCAGCCCCATATCTATGATGATAAGCGCATCGCCCAATGCGGATAGACCCATAAAAAGAGCCAATAAAATTGCATTTGCTCCAGATAATCGCCGCACGGTATAGGCTGCAAGACTGGCCACAGCACCACCTTTAACAATCATAAGGTAGACATCACCTAAGACGCCATCTCTTAACAGCGGAAAGGCAATAGCCAAAACCAGACTGATAATCAGAAAGGGACGGTCTTCAACAAGGGCGCGGCGAATGGGCATGGCTCCTCCTCTTAAGCAAAAATTTGCATAAGCGCTCAAAAGAATTGCCGCAAGAGCCGCATATTGGCATAGGGCAATAATGCACACAGATAGTAAATCATATGATGTTCACATTATAGGCGGCGGTCTGGCGGGATCAGAGGCTGCATGGCAATTGGCACAGGCTGGCATAAAAGTGCGCCTTTCGGAAATGCGCGGTTCCGGCATGATGACCGCCGCCCATCAGACAGACGGTCTGGCCGAACTGGTCTGCTCTAACAGCTTCCGTTCTGATGATGCCGAACGCAATGCAGTGGGCCTGCTTCATGCTGAGATGCGGCATCTGGATTCTATCATTATGCACGGTGCGGAGCAGTCCAAAGTCCCTGCTGGCTCTGCACTAGCAGTGGACAGAGATATTTTCTCCGCTCATGTGTCTAAAATACTGGAAGAACATGAAAATATAGACGTTGTGCGCGAGTGCATTGAAACGCTGCCAGAGGCTGGCCTAACCATTGTCGCGACAGGACCATTGACTGCACAATCACTCGCAGAGAGCATTGGTGCAGCAACCGGCAGCAATGCCCTCGCCTTTTTTGACGCTATTGCGCCTATCATGCATTATGACAGCATAGATATGGATATTGCCTGGAAGCAATCACGCTGGGACCGTGGCAGCGAAGATGGTGATGGCAAGGATTATATCAACTGCCCCATGAACAAAGAGCAATATCTCGCTTTTTATCAAGGCTTGATGGATGGCGAGAAAACTCAATTCAAAGAATGGGAGACAAATACCCCCTATTTTGAAGGCTGTATGCCCATTGAAGTCATGGCGTCACGCGGTGTAGATACGCTGCGCTATGGCCCGATGAAGCCCGTGGGCCTTGATGATCCGCGCACCGGGCGCTGGCCCTATGCGGTTGTGCAACTGCGTCAAGATAACAAATTGGGCACATTATGGAATATGGTGGGTTTTCAAACCAAATTAAAATATGGCGCTCAAGTTGATCTTTTCCGCACTATTCCTGGGTTGGAGAAAGCAGAATTTGCTCGCCTTGGCGGTCTGCATCGCAATACATTTATCAATTCGCCGACATTGCTGGACCGTCAATTGCGCTTAAAATCAGCGCCGCATATCCGTTTTGCCGGGCAAATTACCGGCTGTGAAGGCTATGTTGAGAGCAGTGCTGTTGGCCTGCTCGCCGCGCGCATGACATTGGCAGAACTTCGTGGCCAGCCATTTGATACGCCGCCGCAAACTACATCACTGGGTGCATTATTGGCGCATATTACGGGTGATGCAGATGCGAGCGACTATCAGCCTATGAATATCAATTTTGGCCTTTTCCCACCCATATTGGGCAAGAAAATCCCTAAAAAACAACGCAAGGAAGCCTATACAGCGCGCGCGCGTGATGATTTGTCACAATGGATGACGTCATTGGCGATATAGAGCAAAACCTGCTGTAAAATCAGGCTAACAGGCGCATTTGGCTTTTGGTCGTTTTTTTGATTTGGTGGTGGCAAATTCGTCTGGCGTTAATTCGCCATCCTTATCGCCATCCGCTTTTTGGAAGCGGTCCGATGTGCGCACCGCCCATTCTTCAAATGTCAGCAAATTATTGCCGTCCTTATCCAGCTTGCGAAAATCATTGGTGCGTGACGCCATCATTTCAAGCCGTGTTATAATCTGGTCAAAATTGCGGTCATAGCGGTTAAAACGCCGCTGCTCCTTGGTCAATTTTGTGGCTTTAGGGGGTGCTGGACCAACCAGATCTTCTGTATCAGCGACAGGAAGCTCTAATGTGTCTTCTTGTTCTGCAACTGGCGGTGGTGGCGGTGCGAGCACTGGCTGCTCGTCCTGAGCCTTGCCATATATGAAAAGAGAGCCGCCAAGAAGCAGCATAATTGCTGCAATTCCGCCAATTAGAAACTTTCCCATAAAAGCGCCTCCCCTATATGAGCGCTAATATTACCCTATTGCTATGATGTCAGTCCATAGAAGATAATCCGCATGGCAGTGGCAGGGCGAAATAATGGCTTATTTTCCGGATTCTTAGTGACATCACCAATGATTAAGGCAACAAAAACTTTAAGGGGTTTGGGCAATGTTTTTGGCATAGCGGAGCCAGCTTTACATTCATCATGCAAATTAGCCCATAAGCTATCATATTGATTATTTTCAGAAAATAACCGTGTCCTGCGCATAACATACCATTTGCAATAGAGCGTAAGAGCGGCTTTTGCCTGCTCTTCATGGGTAGGAATACCCAATATGTTCATCAACGCTTCGGCGCGGCCTTCACAAAATTGCTGCAAATATGCCTTTCTGTCCTCAGCAAGCAAAAATGCTTCCCATATATTCACCAATTCAGCCAGCGCATCGCTGCTAATATGATCTGGAAGTGCGTTGATACTGGCGATGAGAGGATGCCCCGCAGGACGTTCTGCAGTGCTTTTGGATATGACGTCACGCCACCATGCCAGGCGCATCTGCCCGATTAAGGCTTCGCTGGTGGTGGCAACGATATTGGCACATAAAGAATCAAGCGCAAAAACGGCTTCATAAACCACACGCTCACTAGGCTTAGCATAGGCAAAAACCAGCTTTTGCAGGGCATAATCGGGGTTTTCTTCGGTCACGGCAATTCTTCTTAGCGCCATATGCACCGCTTGCCATGGTTAATTTATGCGTAACCCTAAAC
>CAZAHS010000003.1:4455-29034 GCA_964484855.1 uncultured Sphingomonadaceae bacterium
ATTCAATTTACCAGATTTGGCTAAAAGCTGTGCATGGTCGAGGGCATTTTCTGTCTTCAGAGGATGTTTTTATAAATTGGATTACGTTTAAATGTCAGCTAAAAATGATCAGATCCGCTCAGGAATAGGCGCTGTCTTACAAGGTTTACGTCGCAACAAATCGGGCAACACTCTTGCCATGGTTGCTGCCGGTCTGGTGCCGATGACTGCTATGATAGGTAGCGGCGTTGATATTAGTCGCAGCTATATGGTGCAGTCTCGTCTTCAACAGGCCTGTGATGCAGCCGTGTTGGCTGGCCGCCGCGCCATGGATGACGGTCTTTATGACCAAAGAGCGCAGGATATCGCTGAGAGCTATTTTAACTTTAACTTTCCGCTTGGTTTTTTCGGCACAGAAAATCGTACTTTTGTTACAACAAATGCTTCTGGCACCACTACCGTCAACGGCACAGCGACTGCGACAGTGCCAACCGTGGTGATGAGCCTGTTTAACTTTGATGAGATTGACACCAGCGTCGAATGCACTGCACAGCTAGAGATTGCCAATACAGACGTGACCTTTGTTCTGGACACAACCGGCTCTATGGTTTGCCCAGAAGATACAAATACCCAAGAATGCCGCGCCTATTTCACCGCCAATGGCCCTGTCGAAGGTGTAGCCTTTAACGGATTTTCGCAGACATCACGTTTACAGGCACTTAAAGACGCTATTGATACATTTTATACTACATTGGATGATGCCGCTGCCAATAGCGGGGCACGGATTCGTTATGGTTTTGTACCATATTCGCAAACCGTGAACACCGGCTATTTGCTGCCGCCCAGCTTTATCGCTAATAGCCACACTTATCAATCTTTGGGCTTTGGAAGTGCTACACGTTTTCGTGCGTTCCAAGAAGTCACCCACGATACGAGCACTTATAAAACGGGTGTGCCCGTGCGAGATCCTACAGGACGGACATCCAGCGACCATGTATGGCAGGGATGTATTGAAGAGCGCGGCACAGTTGCAGCCAGCAATATAACCTATGACCCGTCATCAAACAGCTTCAATCCAACAGGGTTACATGATCTGGATATTGACAGTGCACCGATCAGCGATGAAACGCGCTGGAAACCCTATTGGCCAGAGATTGTGTTCTTACGCAATTACCGGACCGCTGCGTCTTCTAGTGCAAGCTTCCCGCAAACAGCCTGCCCAGCCAGAGCGGCTCTGCTAAATGAATATGACTCGCTGTCCGATTTGCAAAGCTATCATGCTACGCTTCAAGGAAATGGCGGTACCTACCATGATTTAGGGCTGCAATGGGGTGCCCGTATTTCATCACCTCAGGGTATTTTCAGCGCGAACGTTAATGAAGCGCCATCTAATGGCAGCTTTGTTGGTCGCCACATGATTTGGATGTCCGACGGTGTATTAGAGCCTAGCGATAACGCTTATTCAGCCAATGGTATTGAGCGCCATGATCCAAAAATAACGGGAGTAGTTAATGGCCAAGGTGCCGGTGCTTATAACACAATTCACCGTGCCAATCGCACGACACGTTTCAAAGAAATGTGCAAAGCAATTAAAGCCAAAGGTATAAGATTATGGGTTGTTGCCTTTAACACAGACCTCTCAACCGATCTTAGCGATTGCGCCAGCAGTAACAGTTCATTTGTGGCAACAGGTGCAGCTGACCTGAAAACACGATTTGAAGAAATCGCCGAACAGGTTGCAGAATTGAGGCTAACAGAATGATAAAACTGTATAATCTTAAAAACCATTTTCGGTTAAAATCGCTTCGGCGTAATAAAAAGGGCGCAACTCTTGTCGAATTTGCAATCATTGCACCAACATTTTTGCTGCTGCTTATGGGCACATTTGATTTGGGTTACACCATTTTCTTAAGGGCAACACTGACCGGTGTTGTGCTGGATGCAGCGCGCGAATCAACATTGGAAACAGCACCCAATGCACAAAATACAATCGATGCCAGTGTTACAACGCGTATTCGTGAAATTAACTCTGCGGCCAGTGTAAGTTTTGATCGCAAAAATTATTTCGATTTTACTGATGTGAAGCGCGCTGAAATTATCACAAATGACATTAACAGCGACGGTGTATGTGATCCGGGAGAAAGCTTTCAAGATGAAAATGGCAACTTCACCTGGGATGCAGATGTGGGCCAAAACGGCATTGGCGGCGCACAGGATGTGGTGCTCTACACGGTAAGTGTAAACTATGACCGTTTGTTTCCATTATATAATCTCATAGGCGGATCACAAAATGCCACGATGAGCTATTCTACAATTCTTCGTAACCAGCCTTATGGCGGGCAAGTTCAAAACACTACAACACAGGTTGCAACATGTTAAAAAATATAAACCCCACCCAGAAAATATCGTCCTTCCGTCAACTCGCAAAATCATTGCGGCAAGAAAAAAGCGGCCTTGCTTTGGTGGAATTTGCCATGGCATTGCCTGTGTTTCTTGGGCTTGGCATGTACGGCACAGAAGTTGCTTATTTGGCAGTTACCAAGATGCAGGTGGAGCAAATTGCTCTTAACCTAGCCGATAACGCTTCTCGCATGGGGGAGACGCCAAATGGCGCCGCCTCTCGGGTTATTGCAGAATCTGATATTGCTTCTGTTTTTACCGGCGCACGCCTGCAGGGAGAGCGCTTTGGTCTGACACAAAGAGGCAGAATTATCCTCAGTAGCTCTGAGCGAATAGAAGGGCAAACGGCAGCAGAAAGAGCTGCTCGCGAAGATGATCCATGGGGCGGCATAGTATGGCAGCGTTGTTTAGGGGAAGCACAGGAAAGCTCTACTTATGGCGGGCCGAATATATGGAGCCGATGGCGCGGTGAAGGAGAGTTATGGTATTGGGATCAGGCGACTAACCAATGGCGCTTCAGAAATGCAATTGTACCTGAACAGGGCGAAGCTTTGATGTTTGCCGAGGTTTTTTATAATTATGAAGGATTATTCGGGGATCTTTTCCTTGAAGGTCGCCAATTAAGAGCGCAATTCTCTTTTGGTATTCGTGACGATCGTGAGCTCTTCGTGCAGCCGGTTAATGACGGAGCGACACAATATACATGCGATCAATATACCGCTGAATAAACGTTCTAAATCATGACGATTAAATAAAATGTGCCGGCCATCGCTCTCGATTGCCGGCACATTTTACGTCCATTAAATCTTAAAATGCACCCTAACGGTAGCAGACGGATTTCGCAGCAGCGATAACCTTATCGCTATTGACCAGAGTGATCTCTTCCAAATTGGCCGCATAGGGCATGGGCACATCTTCGTTGGTGACCCGCATTACCGGTGCATCCAGATCGTCAAAGCCCTCTTCCATGGCAAGCGCGCTAATTTCACTGGCTATAGAACAAGTTGGCCAGCCTTCCTCAACCACAACCAAACGGTTAGTTTTCGATAGGCTGTCCAATACGGCCTGTTTATCCAATGGTCGAAGGGTTCTAAGGTCAATCACCTCTGCATCTATCCCCTCACCCGCCAATTGTTCAGCCGCATCCAATGCAAGCCCGACACCTATTGAATAGCTTACAATTGTGACATCTTTACCGGAACGCATGGTGCGCGCTTTGCCGATAGGCAGAACATAATCATCAAGTTTTGGCACATCAAAAGAGCGACCATAAAGCAGCTCATTTTCCAGAAACACAACAGGATCTACCGTGCGGATAGCCGCTTTCAAAAGCCCTTTTGCATCAGCCGCATCATAAGGGGCAATGACAATAAGACCGGGCACACTGGCATACCATGGCGCATAATTTTGGCTATGCTGCGCGCCAACGCGGCTCGCTGCACCATTGGGGCCGCGAAACACGATTGGGCAACGCATCTGGCCGCCAGACATATAATTGGTTTTTGCCGCAGAGTTGATGATATGATCTATCGCCTGCATGGCAAAGTTAAAGGTCATAAATTCAATAACAGGCCGCAATCCGCCCATAGCAGCACCGGTACCAACACCGGCAAAGCCATATTCAGTAATCGGCGTATCAATAACGCGACGGTCACCAAATTCGTCCAACAAACCTTGCGTTACTTTATATGCGCCCTGATATTCGGCAACCTCTTCGCCCATAACGAATACGCGGTCATCACTGCGCATTTCTTCGGCCATGGCATCGCGCAAAGCCTCCCGCACAGTAGTGGATACCATCTCCGTTCCTTCCGGAATGGCGGGATCAGCGGGCGTTTCCGCACGAACCGGCGCAAGAACAGCAGCCGCGCCTCTTGGTTCATCCGCGCCAGATTTTGCAGCCTCTTCGGTCAAAGGCGCGGACGTTTCGGGCGCAGTGGACGCGGCCTCTTCATCTTCGCCTGCCATACGGGCAATAACGGTTCCAACGGCTACATTTTCCGTGCCTTCTGCAACCAACAATTCGGTGATTTCACCTTCGTCAATCGACTCAAATTCCATTGTCGCTTTATCGGTTTCAATCTCGGCAATAATATCGCCAGATGACACCTCATCGCCAACTTTAACAAGCCATTTGGCAAGTGTCCCCTCTTCCATAGTGGGGGAAAGCGCGGGCATTTTCAGTTCAATAGCCATTAGTAATTCTCCACCAATATATCGGTGTAGAGTTCTGACAATTCCGGTTCCGGCGATGTTTCGGCAAAATCTGCTGCATCAGCAACAATTTTGCGAATATCTTTATCAAGCGCTTTCAATTCTTCCTCGGTTACGTTCATCTTCAAAAGCTCTGCTTTGGCGCCCTCAATCGGGTCCGACTTATCGCGCATGGACTGTACTTCGTCACGGCTGCGATATTTGGCCGGATCAGACATTGAATGGCCGCGATAGCGATATGTTTTCAGCTCAAGCAAGATCGGGCCATTACCATCCCTCACCCACTTAAGCGCAGTTTCAGCCGCGCCGCGCACTTCCAAAACATCCATGCCATCAACCTGAATGCCCGGAATGCGGAAGCTTTCACCGCGGCGGTAAAGCTGGTCCTCGGCCGAAGCGCGGTTGACGCTGGTGCCCATGGCATATTGATTATTCTCAATCGCAAATATCACAGGCAGTTTCCAAAGCTCCGCCATGTTGAAGCTTTCATAAACCTGACCCTGATTGGCCGCGCCATCCCCAAAATAGGAAAGGCACACGCCGCCATCATCATTATATTTATGCGCAAAGCCCAGTCCTGCACCAAGCGATACCTGAGCACCGACAATGCCGTGCCCACCATAAAATTTCTGTTCTACGCTGAACATGTGCATAGAGCCGCCCTTGCCCTTGGAAATACCGGCCTGACGACCGGTTAATTCCGCCATAATGACGCGCGGATCTATGCCATAAGCCAGCATATGGCCATGGTCACGATAGCCAGTGATAACGCTGTCCTCTCCTTCATTCATCGCTGATTGCAGACCAACGGCAACGGCCTCTTGACCGATATAAAGGTGACAAAAACCGCCGATCAGGCCGAGCCCGTAAAGCTGCCCAGCCTTTTCTTCAAAACGGCGGATAAGCAGCATTTGGCGATACATTTCCATCAATGTATCTTTATCGGCTTTAAATCTTTTGGGTTTGCCCGGCTTGCCCTTCACGGCGCGTGAAGCGGCAGGTTTCTCACTGTTATCGGTCAATGCCAAGTCCTTTTTGGGGAAGAAAAATCACAGAAATTCTATAAGGCAAATCGCCATGGTTTTGCAACGTGCAAATTATTAATATGCCTAGATTTTCGTAAGGGAAAGCGCAGTGATTATTTTAGCGGAATAATAATCTCATCCGGGTGAACAACATTAAGCTCTTTGCGGATCAACTCACTCGCTAAATCAGGGTCTGCATTACCAGGTTCCAGCAAGCGGATACGGTTGGCCAGCGCGTTTTCACGGCCTTCCAGCAGCGCGAGTTCTTTCTGCCGCTCCTGCAACTGTTTTTGATATTCGCCCCATGCCAAAACGCCTGTTGGCCCAACCATCGCATATGCCGCAATGGCGAGCAGCACCAGCATAGCAACGCCGGAGCCTAGCGATGAGCGCAAAGAAGTTTTTAAGGGGCGTTTTTGGGCCATGGCCCCTTGAATCACAATTGATTCGCTGTGACAACCCTTAATTGCCCAGGCAACATATTTTAGCGGAAAATTGCAGCGCCAGGATAGTGCGCAGAACCGCCCAGCTCTTCCTCAATACGAATAAGCTGGTTATATTTGGCTAGCCTGTCAGACCGTGCCAGACTGCCCGTTTTGATCTGGCCGCAATTGGTGGCAACCGCCAAATCAGCAATTGTGGTATCTTCTGTCTCACCAGAGCGGTGCGACATAACCGCAGTATATTTGCCTTTATGCGCCATGTTTACGGCATCAAGCGTTTCGCTCAACGTACCAATTTGATTAACTTTCACCAACAGGCTGTTTGCTACACCTTTTGCAATACCGTCGGAAAGCCGGTTGGTATTGGTCACAAAAAGATCATCGCCCACCAATTGAACAGTCGATCCAATTCGCTCCGTCAACAATTTCCAACCATCCCAATCATCTTCCGCCATACCGTCTTCAATCGACAATATAGGGTAATCAGCACATAATTTCGCCAGATAATCGACCATTTCCTCTGCAGAAAGCGTGGCCTCTTCGCCCGATAAATGATATTGGCCATCGCGGTAATATTCCGTCGATGCGCAATCAAGCGCCAAAACAATATCATCACCCATTGCAAAACCGGCTTGCTCAACAGCCGCGCTAATATAATCCAGCGCCGCACGGGTTGAGGAGATATTGGGCGCAAATCCGCCCTCATCACCCACAGATGTCGCTAGGCCATCAGCAGCAAGTTTCTTTTTCAGAACCTGGAAAATTTCCGCGCCCCAACGCACACCATCTGCAAGCGATGATGCGCCCACTGGCATGACCATGAATTCCTGAATATCAATGGGATTATCGGCATGCTCACCGCCATTGATAATATTCATCATAGGTACGGGCAGCACATGCGCGCCCACCCCGCCAATATAAGAATAAAGCGGCAATCCGCGCGCTTCAGCAGCGGCCTTTGCAACCGCCATACTAACACCCAATATGGCATTAGCGCCCAAATTGGCTTTATTGTCGGTGCCATCCAAATCACACATAGCCGCATCAATATCGCGTTGGTCTTCAGCGTCCAATCCTGCAATAGTATCAAAAATCGGTCCGTTAACGGCTTCAACTGCTTTTAAAACACCCTTGCCGCCAAAGCGTTCTTTATCGCCATCGCGCAGTTCCACCGCTTCATGGGCACCGGTTGACGCGCCGGAAGGAACTGCTGCACGACCAAAACTGCCATCATCCAGCAACACGTCGACTTCAACAGTTGGGTTGCCCCGGCTGTCCAGAATTTCGCGCCCGTGAATATCGATAATCGCAGTCATTATATCGGCCTTTTCGTAAATGTTGGCAGTTTCCCAATGCGGCTTTGCTGATTTCAGAAAGGGGGTATAATTGCAAGGATGTACATTGCCAAAAACACATTATTTTTGCGATAAATATGAAATATACCTCCAATATTGCTTTCAATGGCCTATTCAGAACAGAATTTGCTGGTTTGTGCTTGAATTTCATGGAAAACATCGCAGATAGCATATGCAAGGGTTTTGGGACCAAGAGCCTTTTTTCAAGGCCGCCCACGAATATGGAGGGCTTAATGCCAACAGATAATGAAGATGGCGCAGCTAAGCCTGCAGCCAAGACACCGAGAAAACGTGCACCGCGCAAAACCGCAGCGAAAACTGCCACTGCCAAGACGGCAGCTGCAAAAACAACGGCTGCTAATACCAAAAAGGCAAGCGCGGCGACAAAGGCCAAAGCTGCATCAACAAGCGTTGCAAAGCGGGTAGATACAAAAGAAATTCCTGAAAATCTGGCTGAGAATTTGGGCGCCAAAGGCAGTAACCTCGCCAATGAAGCCAAAGAAAAAGCTGGTGAGTTTGCAAAAGAAACGCAAAAGCGCGCTGGCGCTGCCATTGCCAATGTTGCTGAACTGATTAGCGAAAGCGCTGCATCAATAGATGAACGCCTTGGTGAACGCTATGGCGATGTCGCGCGCAGCGCCTCTGAAACGGTTGCTGGGGTTGCCACAAAGGTTGATGAAAGCGATCTTAGCGAACTGACTGATGAAGCGCGCAATTTTGTGCGCAAAAGCCCGGCTCTTGCTATCGGACTTGCTGTAACGGCCGGTTTGGTTGTTGCGCGCTTGGTTAAATCTTCGCGCGACTAACCATGCCGCTGTCGCTGCTAAGGATGATATTGCTATGAGCGGCGACACTGACTGGCCGGAACCAGATGCCGGCACTGCAGATAATGGCCATGATTTGCCAGAATATGGTTCTGCGCATAGTGCATCTGCAAAGCCGTCCATTACCGAGCAAATCCGCAGCACTGTTGAAGATAGTAAGGCTTGGCTAGAATCCGAACTGGATTTTCAGAAGGTCCGGCTTCAAGATGGCGGCAAGCGTGTAAAGACCATTTCAATATTGATGGGAGCAGGAGCAGTTTTGCTGCTATGTTCCTTCATCACTTTATTGCTTGGCGTTTTTTTGACAGTAGCTTTTTATATGGGCCCCATAACCGCAATGATTGCAGTGCCTATCATTTACGCATTATTGGGATATATGGCATTTCGTATCGCAATCGGCAAAATTGGCGGCTTAAAAACAATGATACGCAATAATGGCGGCATTACGGGTTTGAAAACTGATGAAAACTCCAAAGATGCTGCCGTAATAAGTGAAAGTGAAAATGAAAGCGTTGCAGAATGACCGAGTCAGTCACAAAAGCTTATGAAGCGCGTAACAGTCGCCGCGAACATGCTGTTACCGCAATCAAGGCAACAAAATTACGGCTAAAGCCCGAAAATTTGAAAAATGAAGCGCAGCAGGCGTTAAAAACCAAAGCGCTAAGCGCTATTGGCAATGTCTCAAAAGCCGCAAAACGAAACCGTTTTAAGATTTTGACAGCAAGCGGCATTGCTGCAGGAGCGGTGGTTGGTGCATTTCTATATAAGCCAATTAAAAAAACGGCTTTCAGAAGATAGAAAGGTATAGTCTGTTATAGCTGTAAAACAGATAGCCATTAAATAAGATTATAAAATTTCGAGGGACAAATGAGCGATAAACAAACCAAATTTTCAGATGCTAGACAGAAAAGCGAAAGCTTTGTTGAGAACCACCCATTGGCGACAGCGGCTGGCGCATTAATTGTTGGCATGGCTTTGGGCACATTAATACCGCGCAGTGAAGGCGAGCGTAAAGCTTTGCGAGATACAGGCGGCAAATTACGCGAACGCACAAAGGATGCCGTATCTGCTGCGCAAGAAGCGGGCAAGGCTGGCCTTGAAGATGCGGGCATAAGTGTTGAGGAAGCACGGCTGCAAGTTCGTGACCTTGTTCGCCGGGCTGGTGAAGCTGTTCAGGGCGCGGGTGAAGCTGCGCGTGAAACACTTTTGAAAAAATAACTATATTTGCAGATATTATATTTGCAAATGATGGGGGCTTTATGAGTAAATTACATTTGGTGTTAGGTGGCCGCGTATCCGATCCTCGCACACTCGACTTTTCCGAGCTGGACAAAATGGATCTGGTTGGTGTTTATCCTGATTATGCTACGGCTGAAGATGTATGGCGCGGCTGCGCCCAGCGCACGGTTGACGATGCAGAGATGAAATATGTCGTTGTGCATCTGCACAGATTATTAGAGCCTGAACTGCCCGAAGACACGGCCGCTAAAGACTAAAATATTCAGCTTTTACGGCGTATTGCAAATGGTCTGCCTAATAATAGGCCGACCACGAACCCACCAATATGTGCACCAATGGCAATATTGGCGCCGCCTTGGGTAAAAAAGCCGATATAAAGCTGATAGATGATCCATATTGCCAGCAGCGCATATTTGAACAAGGTGTCGAGTGTGTATTTTCCAATGCGCCGGCTGCCCATGCTGATATTGCACGTTATAGCTGCCGCTATTAATGTGCTGATTGCGCCGCTGGCCCCGATGGTAACATTGCCGTCGGTAAAAGGATAAAGCGCAAACCCCAATGCGGAACCAAAAGCGCCCAATATAGTCAGCAAAATCGTACGTTTTATACCGATGCTCCGTTCTACAATGCTGCCTGCAATAAGCAGAAAAGGCATGTTAGACACCAAATGCCAAAAGCCCCCATGCAAAAATGCACTGGTAATAGGGGTTAAAATGCTTGGCACAGCCAGGTGTGAACCGCCAAAATTGCTATCGGTAAAACCGCGCATAGGCCAAAAACCAGCACGCAAAATGGCCTGATCTTCCAGCCCTAGCGCCGCAAGAGCAAACCAAATTATCGCGCACGCCGCCGCATAGAAAAATGTAAAACGCGGCAGCTTGATCGTCATATAGCGATGCTTAAATAAATTCGATTTTATTGACGAGATAATATTTATCGCCAGAAGGCACGCTGACCTCAACCTCATCTTCAAGCTTACGGCCAATAAGCGCGCGGCCTATTGGGCTGTTATAACTGATTTTACCGGAGCGAGCATCTGCCTCTGCCTGGCCTACAATCTGATATTTAACGGGTTTATCATCTTCATCTAACAAAGAGACAGTGGCGCCAAATACGATTTTATCGCCGCTCAATGTGGTCGGGTCGATAATTTGGGCACGGCTCAACTTGTCTTCCAAGTCACCAATGGTTGCTTCCACCTGCCCCTGACGCTCTTTCGCGGCATGATATTCGGCATTTTCGGAAAGATCACCATGCGCGCGCGCTTCCTCAATGGCATCAACAATTTTCGGACGCTCATCTTTTAGCTCTCGCAATTGCGCGGTCAGCTTCTCATAACCCTCTGCCAACATAGGCATTTTCTCAGTCGCCATAGTGGCAAATCCTTTATCTCTAAATATCTCAAGACAATAGCATATTACCGGTCAGTGCGTGACCGCGATCTTGCCTCATTGTCGGAATAATCAATTAATCGCTACATTATAGTCCTGTAACGGCTTCACTTCAAGGCTTGCATCACGCAGCGCGGCAATGGCTTCTGCTGCGGCCACACTTGATGATGCCGTTGTAAAAGACGGGGTGCGGTTTGCCAGTGCCGATGCGCGGATGGATTGAGAGTCTTTAAGAGACTGCCAACCCTCTGTAGTGTTGAAAATCAGGGCAATATCACCATCCAATATCCGGTCAACAATATGCGGCCGCCCTTCGGCGACTTTGTTGACAGAAGATACTGCCACTCCATTATCTTTAAGATAATCGGCGGTACCGCTGGTCGCGATAATGTCAAAACCCAGTGCCTCTAGCATTTGCGCAGCGGGCAAGATGTTCGCCTTATCGCTATTCTTTACAGAGATAAACACTGTGCCGGATTGCGGCAAAATGGCCCCTGCCCCCAATTGTGATTTGGCAAAAGCTATAGCAAAGCTGTCATCTATACCCATCACCTCGCCGGTTGATTTCATTTCCGGTGACAAAACAGGGTCTACTCCTGGGAAGCGGGCAAAAGGAAAGACAGCCTCTTTAACCGCGATATGGCTAATATGCCGGTTAATCTTTGGCAAATCGGCCAATTTCTCTCCAGCCATTATACGCGCAGCTATTTTCGCCACTGGTGCGCCAATGGCTTTGGCAACAAAAGGCACTGTTCGGCTGGCGCGCGGATTGACCTCGATCAGATAGACTTTGCCATCCTTAACCGCGAACTGAATATTCATCAGGCCCCGCACTTTCAAACCATGTGCCAGTTTCTCCGTCTGACGCTCCATCTCCGTGATGATATCATCATCCAGACTATAAGGCGGTAAAGAACATGCGCTATCACCAGAATGAACCCCAGCCTCTTCAATATGCTGCATCACGCCAGCGATAACGACATCTGTTCCATCACAAATGGCATCAACATCCACTTCAACCGCATCGCGCAGATATTGGTCAATCAGCACAGGGCTATCGCCCGAAACCTGTACAGCGGTTGAAATATAATCTTCTAACTGCGCCGGACTATCAACAATCTCCATCGCCCGGCCACCCAGAACATAAGAAGGCCGCATCAGCACGGGATAGCCAATGCGCTCTGCCACCGCCAAAGCCTCTTCACGGCTGCGCGCTATGCCATTGGCTGGCTGTAACAGGTCCAGCTTGTTCACCAAAGCCGCAAAACGCTCCCGGTCTTCGGCCAAATCAATTGCATCAGGTGATGTGCCCAAAATCGGAATGCCGGCGTCTTCCAACCCTTTGGCCAGTTTCAGCGGTGTCTGCCCGCCAAATTGCACAATCACGCCTTTCAACGTGCCTTTGCTTTGCTCGACATGAAGGATTTCCAAGACATCCTCGATGGTCAATGGTTCAAAATATAGCCTGTCAGATGTGTCATAATCGGTTGAAACCGTTTCAGGATTACAATTGACCATGATGGTTTCATAGCCTGCGCTGTCCGCATCATGATCGCCCAATGCAAAACAGGCATGGCAACAGCAATAATCAAACTCAATACCCTGCCCGATACGGTTAGGCCCGCCGCCCAGAATGACGACTTTTTCCCTGTCTGTTGGTTCAGATTCATTTTCCGGCGCGCCAAATATCGGGGCTTCATATGTGGAATACATATAAGGTGTTTTTGCATGAAATTCTGCGGCGCAAGTATCAATACGCTTATAAACCGGATGCACGCCCAAACGGTGCCGCAGGGCGCGCACCTCATCCTCACTGGTGGCCCCTGCCATGGCCTGAACAGCATCATGCAAAAGGCCATGGCTACGCGCACGGATTTCCCCCAGGCCGCCAGCAATTTTGACCGAACGTACGGCCAATGTCGCAAGGCGCTTATCAGAAAAGCCCATGGCTTTAAGCTGGCGAAGCGCGGCCGCATCATTGGGAAGGCCGTTGCTAAGAATATCTTTTTCTGCCGCTATAATCTCTTCAATTTGCCGCAAAAACCATGGATCATAATGGGTGATAGCGTGAATATCCTCAACCGAAAATCCGGCGCGAAATGCCTGACCAATGACCAACAACCGGCGTGAATTGGGTTTTGAAAGCTCGTTGACCACCACATCGCGCGCAACGCTTTCCAGCGATTCAATCCGGTTAAATCCGTCCAAACCAGTCTCAAGTCCGCGCAGTGCTTTTTGCAGCGATTCCTGAAAATTCCGGCCTATCGCCATCACTTCGCCAACCGATTTCATGGCGGTGTGCAGATAATCCTCTGCGCCCTTAAATTTCTCAAAAGTGAAACGCGGAATTTTGGTGACGACATAGTCAATTGTCGGTTCAAATGATGCTGGGGTCGCGCCGGTTATATCATTGTCAATTTCATCCAGCGTATAACCAACGGCCAGTTTCGCCGCGACCTTGGCGATGGGGAAGCCCGTTGCTTTTGATGCCAGAGCAGAGGAGCGCGAGACACGCGGGTTCATCTCAATAACAACCAATCGGCCTGTCTTGGGATTAACTGCGAATTGTACGTTGGAACCACCTGTTTCCACACCGATTTCACGCAGTACCGCGATAGAGGCATTGCGCATAATCTGATATTCTTTGTCAGTCAGCGTCAGCGCCGGTGCCATGGTTATGGAATCGCCTGTATGCACGCCCATTGGATCCAGATTTTCAATCGAGCAAATAATTATGCAATTGTCCGCTTTGTCGCGCACAACCTCCATCTCATATTCTTTCCAGCCCAGCACCGATTCCTCGACCAGCACTTCGGTTGTTGGACTGGCATCCAGTCCTTTGCGCACAATATCTTCAAATTCGCTGCGATTATAGGCGATGCCGCCGCCCGTGCCGCCCATGGTAAAGCTGGGGCGGATAATAGTGGGCAGGCCGACATGCTCCAGCGCCTCCAGCGCTTCATCCAGCGTATGCGCGATCAGGCTTTTGGGACTGTTCAGGCCAATTTTGTCCATCGCTTCACGAAATTTTTGACGGTCCTCGGCCTTATCAATCGCCTCTGCACGCGCGCCGATCAGCTCAACATCATATTTTTCCAGCGTACCATCCGCATCCAGCGCAAGCGCGGTGTTAAGCGCCGTTTGCCCACCCATTGTCGGCAACACAACCAGCTTTTCATCGGGCCGTTCGCGGCGCTCCTTGGCGATAATCTTGGCCACTATTTCCGGTGTAATCGGCTCTACATATGTCGCATCGGCCATATCAGGGTCGGTCATAATCGTTGCTGGGTTGGAGTTAACCAGCACGATGCGATAGCCCTCTTCTTTTAGGGATTTAACGGCCTGTGTGCCGGAATAATCAAACTCGCATGCCTGACCGATAATGATCGGGCCTGCGCCGATAATGAGGACGGTGTCTATGTCTGTTCTTTTGGGCATATCAGTTTAGGCTCCTTAGCCATCGCATATAAGAAAAAGCATTGGGTGAGGGATTGGTACGATTATGGAAAAAAGATTGACCGCAACTGCGCGCAAATTGCGGCAGAATATGACCGAGGCGGAAAAGCTGCTGTGGTCGCGGCTGCGGGCGCGTCAACTCGGCAATGCCAAATTCGTTCGTCAATTTCCAATCGGAAACGCCATTGCCGATTTCGCCTGCCGCAGCGCAAGACTGATTATCGAATTGGATGGCGGGCAACATGCCGACAATGACACCGATAAAATGCGCACAAAACTGATCGAAGCGCATGGCTATCAAGTGATCCGTTTCTGGAATAATGACGTGCTTGAAAACATTGAAGGCGTCCTTGAGACAATTCTTCAGGAACTCAAAAACGCACAAAACAGATAGACACTCAAAAGCCTTCTCCCTTGAGGGAGAAGGTTGGATGAGGGGGTGCCAAGTTTTCTGGAAAGAGCTCATCATCACCGCCAAGCACCCTCACCCCAACCCTCTCCCTCAAGGGAGAGGGGGCTTTGGAAGGTGCTTATGATTAAGATGGGTTCCATGTCTGTCATTTGGGGCATTATTGACCCTGATAAGGTTCGAGGCGAAATTGCTCATTACCAACTAAGTAGAAAGGAACGCGATCACGCGCTATTGCAAAAGCAACTGCAGTCATCAAATTTAAATTTTTCTCTAAAAACGCTTCCAATTCATCTTTTGTAGGTTGGATTAGGATTGCGTCCTCTTCAACCCTGAGCGCACTACCCGGTTGGAAACCTAAATGTAACTCTAGCGCAAGAGCATAACCTTGCAAATTTTCGAAGTCGCTTAACGTCGGGAATCCCTTTAGCTTTCCTATGGACTCAAGATTATTCTTTGCTTCTTCTAAAATAATTGGTCGTGCCAGCTCATATTTATATTTCCTATACGCACGATCAATGTCGGCTTGTAAGAAACTAACTAACTCATATCCTACAGCATTGCTTATACACTCAAAATCTTCGACACCTGCTCCTGCCTTAGGAGTAAAAACCACTTCAATGCTTTGTAGATAATCCTCGTATTTTACCGAAAAACCATCAGCTTTCAGTCCGCATTCAGCCAATTGTTGTTCTATTATTTGTTCTTCAGTTGGTATCGGCTCAGGCGGTATGTCGATCACAACACCCCCCCCACAAATTTTGCGAACAGATAGAAACTGTCCTGCGGCCCCGGACTGGCTTCGGGATGATATTGCACCCCAAATGCATTCTTGTCCTTAAACGCGATGCCGCAATTGCTGCCGTCAAACAGGCTTTTGTGCGTTTCGCTTACATTATCGGGCAGACTATCACTATCAACCGCAAAGCCGTGGTTCATACTGGTAATTTCAACCAAGCCTTCGCCGCCGCCTTCTTCGGCATCCCATCCGCCGCCAATGCGCTGCACTGGATGGTTGGCGCCGCGATGCCCCTGATGCATCTTCATAGTTTTGGCCCCTGCCGCCAGTGCCAGCATCTGGTGCCCCAAACATATGCCAAAAATCGGAATATCGCGCTCCAGCAATGCCTGTATCACTGGCACGGCATATTCGCCTGTTGCCGCAGGATCGCCCGGACCATTAGAGAGGAACACGCCTTTTGGCTCTAATGCCAATATCTCATCTAGGCCAGTTTCTGCTGGAACTACCGTGACCTTTGCCCCTGCCTTTACAAGGTTTCTAAAGATATTGCGTTTTGCCCCATAATCTATCGCCACAACATGCGGGCGCTCTTCACCATGGGCGCTGTCATATCCATGGCCCAATTGCCACACACTGCCTTCCCATGTTTTTGTTTGATCGCCAGTCACCTGTTTGGCAAGGTCCATGCCCTCCAGCCCTGGCCAAGCGCGGGCCTGAGCCAATAGATCATCAATATCAAACTGGCCATCCGGATTATAAGCAATCACCACATGCGGTGCGCCTGCTTCTCTTATCCGCCGCGTTAAAGCGCGGGTATCTACGCCCGACAGGCCGATACGGCCATGGGCCGCCATCCACTGCGTAAAATCGCTTTCACTACGAAAATTGCTGGGCGGCGTTACCTTTTCGCGCACTACACAGCCTAATGCGGCAGGGTTGTCTGCTTCAAAATCCTCGTCATTGGCGCCAACATTTCCGATATGCGGAAAAGTGAATGTGACCACTTGCCCGGCATAGCTAGGGTCCGTCATCACTTCCTGATAGCCGGTCATGGCGGTGTTGAAGCATAGCTCTCCAACCGCGCTGCCCACCGCGCCAAATCCTTGGCCCCAAACCAAGGATCCATCCGCCAATACCAAAACTCCCGTCGCGCCCTTTGGGGTTTGCGCATGCGCATTGTCGGCCATAATCGCTCCTATCAAGGCTAAATATGTGTTTGCAGGTAAATTTAGAGGGGTCTAATCGTGGATAATGAAAGGCACAATCTAGGAAAAATAATTTTTTCGGCCTATATCTTCCCTTTGCTTCAAAATTAATTCGGAGAACGATCATGCTGCGTGATGACGTCAAGGCGGCGCAGATTTCTGCCATGAAATCAAGTGATAAACCGCGCACGGCCGCGCTGCGCTCCATCATGGCGAAAATTAAAGATAAGGATATTGCGCTGCGCACATCGGACAAAAAGCCCGATGATGATGTGATGGTGACAGATGTTTTACAGAAAATGGCGAAGCAACGCCGCGAATCGATCACTATGTATCACGAAGGTGGCCGCGATGAGCTGGCCGCGCAAGAACGTTATGAACTGGGCGTAATCGAAGAATTTTTGCCGGTAATGAAGTCCGAAGAGGAAACCATTGCCATTATCACTGCGCTAAAAGAAGAAATGGGCGCAGGCGGCATGCAGGATATGGGCAAGCTAATGGGCCAGCTAAAGGCGCGCCATGGCAGCGACATTGATATGAGCAAGGCCAGCGCCATTGTGAAATCTGTACTTTCAAGTTAGGATTATATTACAAAATATTGCTTAGGAGTTTCGACTCGTCACATTTTGGTTAAACGCTTTGCTTTATGAACTTATCACCCCAATGGCTCGATCAATTGCGTGGGCGCTTGACGCTCTCTGCGCTTATTGGGCGCAGTGTGAAGGTAGAGAAAGCGGGCCGCGAATATAAAGCATGTTGCCCCTTTCATAGCGAAAATACGCCCAGTTTCACCATAAATGACCAAAAGGGTTTTTATCACTGTTTTGGCTGCGGCGCACATGGTGATGCCATCAGGTGGATGACCGATCATCGCGGGCTTGGCTTTATGGATGCGGTGAAAGAATTGGCGGGTGAAGCGGGCATGGATGTTCCTGCTCCTGACCCACAAGCCGCCAAACGCGCAGAAAAGCGCGATAGCCTTTATGATGTCTGTGCCGCTGCGCAAGACTGGTTTACAGCCCAATTGCAAGGCGTTGCAGGCGCACAGGCGCGCGAGTATCTGGAAAAGCGCGGCATTAGACGAGAAACACAGGCAAAGTTCGGTTTCGGTTTTGCGCCTGATGGACACGGCAATATTGCTAAAGCGCTAGACGGCTTTCCGGCGGATAAGCTGGTTGAGGCAGGGTTGCTCATCTCGGTGGATGGGAAAACCCCTTATGACCGGTTTCGCGGGCGGCTTATGATCCCCATTCGGGATGCACGCGGTCGCACTATTGCATGGGGTGGACGAATACTTGGTGCCAAAGAAAGACTTGAGCGCGAACCCAAATATCTCAATTCGCCCGACACCCCGCTTTTTGATAAAGGCCGCACGCTTTATAATATCGACAATGCCGCCGCAGCATCGCGCCAGACAGGCCGCCTGATCGTAGTGGAGGGTTATATGGATGCCATCGCTTTGGCCCAGGAAGGTTTTGAGGATGTCGTCGCGCCTCTGGGCACCGCACTCACCGAAGAGCAAATCACCATGGCGTGGAAAATGGCGGATCGGCCTATATTATGTCTTGATGGCGATAATGCCGGGCAAAAGGCGGCTGCTCGTGCTGTAAACAGAGCTTTGCCGATGCTCAAGCCAGGAAAGTCCCTAGGTTTTGTACGTTTAACTGCTGGACTTGATCCTGATGATTTTTTGAGGGCCAATGGCACCGCAGCAATGCAGGGTCTTATCAATTCTGCAGATACAATTGTGGAATATTTATGGCATCATGAACGGGCCAAATTTTCTCATAAACCAGATGCAGATGAAAGGGCGGCCCTTCTGGCTGCATTAAAAGCACATGCCAGCCTTATTGAGCATAATGATTTGGCGCGTGAATATAGAACAGATTTGGTTGAT
Source organism: uncultured Sphingomonadaceae bacterium (assembly GCA_964484855.1). Lineage (GTDB taxonomy): Bacteria > Pseudomonadota > Alphaproteobacteria > Sphingomonadales > Sphingomonadaceae > Alterisphingorhabdus. The sequence continues at coordinate 23,038 of CAZAHS010000003.1, forward strand.
AGGTTTTTTGATCAATTTGGCTGGAACAAAAATAAACTATCCAAATATGCTGATCGGTTACGATCAGTCGCAAATGACAATATTACATTTGGCCGCGATAAATTTATTCGCGCAATTCTTCTCGGTCTTTCTCGATATCCCAGGGTTATATCGGATGTTATCGACGATATAAACGAATTGGAAATCGAAAGCGGTAACCTTCGGGATATGTTGGATATATTGGTAGAAATAGCCATTGGCAGTCCGGATGCTGAACAAGACATGATAGAGCAGATTTGGGAGCAAAAATTGGGTAAGGATTTTAAGAAGCGAGATTATAGATCGGATCTTGCATTCTCCTTTTATCATAAAACCGAACACGCAGACCGTGCAGAAAACGATCTAAAGGCTGTTTTCCAAATTTTGGCAACTGAGAGTCGCTGCGAGAGACAAAAGCGAATGGCCAATAAGCGTATCGATGAGGAGTTTTCCCAAGACGCTCTCGACATGCGCAGCCAAGCCGAGAGCCTGCAAAGGCAAGCTTTGCATTCGCTATATGAAAGGTCGAACAAAATAAGAGAATATTCAGAAGCAGCATAATTCTTAAACACGCCAGCTATCCCCTTGATCGTAACCATCTTCTCTCCATATTAAGATGTAGCAGTTTTGGGCGGTATGACGCAGGTTAAGGCGCGCAAATGGAATTTGTTTTTCATTCTCTAGGAGCATTTATAAGGAGCATCTGGGCAGGTTACGGCCACTCATCACTAGTAGTTGGGGCTGAACATTGAGGCTGAACATTGGAGCTGGGCACAGCATGGCTTGCAGGAAGTTTTGCACATCGATTTGTCGTAAACCTGCATTGTAATTCCATTAATCAAAATAACAGCTAAATTTGATAATGAGCCTAGTGGAGCGGCCTTTCTTGAATTTGTTAATATGCAATAACAGCTTTAGAAATATCGCAGACGTATAAGTGATCTTGCAGAATATGCGCGCGCTGGGTAGAGAGATAGACAAACTGGGTTATATACCCATGGAAACAGGAATAAGTAATCTTGGCAAGCAAAGCTAAAGACACAGGTGATAAAGACCGCGATAATGGAGATGCTCCGCTCATTGATCTTAATGAGACGTCGGTCAAAAAACTCATCACTAAGGCAAAGAAACGTGGCTATATCACTTATGATGAGCTGAACGAGGCTCTGCCTCAGGATCAGATGTCATCTGAACAAATTGAAGATGTGATGTCGGCCATCTCTGAAATGGGTATTAACATCTTTGAAAATGACGAAGATGCGAATGAAGATGGCCCTGAAGAGGTTGATGTAGAGCCGAAAAAGGCTGAAAAACCGGTTGAAAAGAAAAAAGAAGTGGGTGACCGCACAGATGACCCTGTGCGCATGTATCTGCGTGAAATGGGCGCTGTTGAGCTGCTAAGCCGCGAAGGCGAAATTGCTATCGCCAAGCGTATTGAAGCTGGCCGGGACACCATGATTTTGGGCCTATGCGAAAGCCCGATTACTTTTCATGCGATAATTGAATGGTCAACTGCACTCAATGAAGGTGAGATGCAGCTTCGTGAAATCGTCGATTTGGACGCTATGCTTTCAAAAGAGCCGGCACCTGAAAATCTTAATGATGAAGATGATGATGACGGCGAAATCAGTGAAAAAAATGCCGGCCCGTCTTTCAAAGATGATGACGAGGTTGAGGATGAAGAATCCGCTGATGAAAATGACGATGAAGATAATCTAACTGAACGGCGCACCAAGCAGCAAGATGATGATGACGATGATGAAGACAACACATTGTCATTGGCGCAAATGGAAGCAGCGTTAAAGCCTGATGCGCTAGAAAAATTCCTTAAAATCACGGCATTGTTTAAGAAATTTGCCAAATTACAAGAAGACCGCTTGACCATTTTGGGCGTGGGTGATGACTTCCCTGCAGCCAAAGAAAAGAAATATCACGCGCTTCGTGAAGAACTGACGGCAGAGGTTGAATCGGTTCAGTTTCACGCCAGCAAAATCGAATATCTGGTTGACCAGCTATATGCGTTTAACCGGCGCCTGACTGCACTTGGCGGGCAGATGCTGCGTCTGGCAGAGCGCCATAAAGTACCGCGCAAAGGTTTTCTTGACCGCTATCTTGACCATGAGCTGGATGAAAACTGGCTTGAAGATGTGTCCAAGATTGACAAAAAATGGTCTGCTTTCGCCGCGAATGAAGCAGCAGCGGTTGATCGTATTCGCTCAGAGATTGGCGATATTGCTTCCGCGACCGGCATGTCATTGCGCGAATTTCGCCGCATTGTGAACATGGTGCAAAAAGGTGAGCGTGAGGCGCGCATCGCCAAAAAGGAAATGGTGGAAGCCAATTTGCGTTTGGTTATTTCCATCGCCAAAAAATATACCAATCGCGGCCTGCAATTCCTTGACCTTATTCAAGAAGGCAATATCGGCCTTATGAAGGCGGTTGATAAATTCGAATATCGCCGTGGCTATAAATTTTCCACTTATGCAACATGGTGGATTCGCCAAGCAATTACTCGCTCAATTGCCGATCAGGCGCGTACCATTCGTATCCCAGTGCATATGATCGAGACGATCAACAAGCTGGTCCGCACGAGCCGCCAATTCCTGCATGAGCAAGGCCGTGAGCCGACGCCAGAGGAAATGGCAGAGCGCCTGTCCATGCCGCTCGAAAAAGTGCGCAAGGTGATGAAAATCGCCAAAGAGCCGATTAGTCTTGAAACACCAATTGGTGATGAGGAAGATTCGCATCTTGGTGACTTTATTGAAGATAAAAATGCTATTATTCCAGTTGATGCCGCGATTCAGGCCAATTTGAAGGAAACTGTTACTCGGGTTCTGGCGAGTTTAACGCCCCGCGAAGAGCGTGTTCTGCGTATGCGCTTTGGCATTGGTATGAACACCGATCACACATTGGAGGAAGTTGGCCAGCAATTTAGTGTGACGCGCGAACGTATCCGCCAAATTGAGGCCAAGGCTTTGCGGAAACTTAAGCATCCATCGCGTAGTCGGAAAATGCGCAGTTTCCTCGACCAATAGGTTTAAGCCGCTAAGGCTTTCCAAAATTTACACGCATAATTGAAAAGGCCCCCATATTATTGGGGGCCTTTTCAATAATCATGTAATTTCATCGCCATTTGCGATCAATCAAAGATATTACGCCATTCAATGGAAGCCTTACCGCTGCCAGATGATGTCAAATATGCACCTAATTTGCCATAATAATAGCGATTATTACCGCCAAGATTAACCGAACCTTTGGTGCAATTATACCAGCGACCGCCAAATTTGGCGCGATATGTTGGTCTTTTGCCATTTTCATAAATTATCTGAAGCGGGACAGATGAACCCGTTGAAATTGATCTGCCGCCAAAGCAAGGTGAGCCTTGATCCTGATTAACATAAAATTTCCAGCTAGACCCACTGCGGCGCACAATCAATTGAGTGGCTACGGTTGCAGAGCCTGTTTGCGCATTTGATGCATTTACAGTCAATGCCTGGATGACACTAATCCGGTCAGCCCCGGAATCAGCACTCTTCACTTTAAAATTGCCGCCCATAATTTATCGCCCAGTCTTTTGCCCGTTACGGCGAATTTCTGCGCGGGACCGGCTGCTGGTGCTCACATTAAATGTCATATTGCGTACATTGCTGGAACTTTGAGAAATTGTCCCGCCATTATCAGTATCGGTATTGCGGTAATCATTAAGTGCAGAGCCACTAAATGATACTGCATAACCAGCGCTGGCCATCATAGTTACAGCGCTTACTCCAATTAGAGCGCGTGTTATCATCCTCTTCGTCATATTACCTCTCCTCTTTTCCTCACCCAGTCATTAAAGCCTGTGGTTTACATAAGAAGACATAGTTATTACAGATGGTTAATGAAAATTTGACACCGGTATCAACAAAAATTTGCATTTAAGATTATTTGAACGATATTTTTTTTATTTTGATTTTTCGAAAAGTAACAGAGTGTTTAGCTTTATCGGCTATCAAAAGGTGGTGCGCGCTATATGAGGCGCAATCTGCAAAGAGGTATAGTGTGAGCGCTGAACAAAATATCTATGGCGATTTAAACGACCGGTTGAAACCCGTCGATCAATTGCAACTGCGCTCTGCACGTCAACCAGTTTTGCTGCGCGAGCTTGCCAGCAATATTGATGCGTTTAACGGTAGTGATATTGCCGATGTCAGCCATTATTTATGTCTGTTACATGGCCGCTATCCAGGTTTAATGGACAATCTGGCGGATCGCATGGTTGGCACTGGCGACATGTTTTATGCTGATCTGGCGGAGCGCTATACTGCTGAACGCCGGCTGCTCACCGATATGACAGTAGCCGCTGGCCCGATTAACCGGCTTTCCGGCGAAGACCGCTCAATGAACGCTGTCGAGCAACTGCGCGTTGCCATTGATCTTTTGGCCCGTTCTGATCGTGAGGGCTGCGCTTTGGGCGCAGCGGCTGCCTTATTGATAGAGTGGAAGCATATTCGCCCTGCCCTAAATGCTATGGCAAGGCGTCTTGGTGTGAAAACCGGTGACTTTGATTGCGATGGTTTAAGCGAACAGATGATCGAGAGAGTGACAAGCTATCCGGACCAGCGCCACCAGCGCGCCATTGGCTTTGGTGTAAAGCAGCTATGCCACCAACATGAACAATTCTGGCTGTTACTCAATAATCGCTGCGCAGCACGGCGCGCGGCTGTTTCTATCTAATTCTACCTAAAATCCTAAACCTCTGCGCGTTCTGTTCAGCAATCTTGCGGCAAATGCCCCTTGCGATTCACGTCTTGGCTATCTATCGGTTTAACCAAGCAATTAAACCGATAACCCAGAAGGACAGCCAGCCATGCAGCGTTTTGACGGAACAAAAAATTACGTCGCCACTGATGATTTGAAAGTGGCCGTCAATGCAGCCGTAACGCTGCGTCGCCCCCTATTGGTAAAAGGCGAACCGGGCACTGGTAAAACGGTGTTGGCACAGGAAATTGCTGATGCCGTCGGCGCCCCGCTTATAGAGTGGAATGTTAAATCCACGACAAAGGCACAGCAAGGGCTTTATGAATATGATGCGGTTGCGCGTCTGCGTGATGGCCAATTGGGTGATGAACGTGTTCATGATATCGCCAATTACATAAAGCGCGGCAAATTATGGGAGGCCTTTACCTCTGAGCAATTGCCGGTGCTGCTGATTGATGAGATTGACAAAGCCGATATTGAATTTCCCAATGACCTATTGCAGGAACTCGATCGCATGGAATTTCATGTCTATGAGACCGGCGAAACGGTGAAGGCCGCAGAACGGCCAATTGTTATCATCACATCAAATAATGAAAAAGAGCTGCCCGATGCGTTTTTGCGCCGGTGCTTTTTTCATTATATTAAATTTCCTGATCGCGAGACGATGCAGTCGATTATAAATGTTCATTTTCCAGATATTCAAAAGCGCCTTATTTCTAAAGCTATGGATATTTTTTATGAAGTGCGCGAAGTGCCGGGCCTCAAGAAAAAGCCGAGCACGAGCGAATTGCTAGACTGGCTGAAATTGCTGCTCAACGAAGATATGCCATTAGAAGTTCTGCAAAATCAGGACCCTAATAAGGCTATTCCGCCCTTACATGGTGCACTGCTTAAAAATGAGCAGGATGTTATGCTGTTCGAACGATTGGCCTTTATGGCACGGCGCAATAGCTAATAACAAAGAGGCATAAACATTATGTTCTTTGATTTTATGGACGCATTACGCAGTGCTGGTATTCAGGCATCGCTAAAGGAGCATTTGGCGCTGCTTGAAGCGCTGGATAAAGACGTTATCAACCAGTCGCCGGAAGAATTTTATTATCTTTCGCGCGCTACATTGGTCAAAGATGAAGGCCAATTGGATAAGTTCGATCAGGTTTTTTCCCATATATTCAAAGGGCTTGAAACCAGTTTTGACGAACAAAGCGCAACAATTCCGGAAGACTGGCTACGCAAGGT
>CAZAHS010000004.1:0-25573 GCA_964484855.1 uncultured Sphingomonadaceae bacterium
AATGGTATCATGGCTGGACCATCTTTTATTGGGCATGGTGGATTAGCTGGTCACCCTTTGTCGGCATGTTTATCGCGCGCATATCGCGCGGCCGCACCATACGCCAATTTATGGCGGTTGTGCTTGTGGTTCCCGTAATTGTTGCGACCATTTGGTTCACCACATTCGGCGTCACGGCTATGGAGCAGGTCAATGCCGGTATCGGCCAGTTGCCCGGCGGCATTACAGAGGCGCCTTTGGTGCTTTTCCAAATGCTGGAAAATCTGCCTTTTTCCTTTGCCGCTTCTTTATTGGCGATTGTCTTGCTCATTGTCTTTTTCGTGACATCATCGGATTCAGGGTCATTGGTCATTGATGCGATTACAGCAGGCGGGCGGACAGATGCGCCAGTATCACAGCGGATATTCTGGGCAATACTGCAAGGGCTTGTTGCAGCGGCTTTATTGGTCGGCGGCGGTGCCGGCGCATTGGGCGCAGTGCAAGCGGGCACTATTGCCAGCGGCCTGCCCTTCACCCTTGTTCTGCTGGTCTGCTGCTATAGCCTGTTCAAGGCTTTATTGTGGGAGCACCGCGCACTAAAAGCCCATGAAGAGCAGATAGCTGCCAGCGCTTAACAATCATGGCTGTGGCGGCTCTCATTGCCGCTCAAGGATCTGTATCCGTCTGCGCTTCAAATGTGTCATTCTTGGCAATTTGCGGCTCTAGCGGTGTAATACGCACCGCGCCCAGACTGACCAATGGATGCTCATCATCCAGCATAATCCGGCCTTTTGGCACCGCCCGCGCAGCGCGTAATATATTGGCCGCTTCCTCGGCAATGCGCACGGTATAGCCGCCATAAGGGACGCCCTCAAACAGGAAAAAGCCATCAAATTCAGTAAGTGTGATTTGCTTTACCTGCCCTTTGGCATCAACCAGTTCCAATGAAACACCGCCAATGCCAATACCGCCTGAACGCACCAAAGTGCCATCCACCTCACCTGCGGCGACCAGCGGCAGTTCAATCCGGCTGGGGACGCCCGGACGCGGCGTAACCACCACACCTGATGACGATGGTTGCAAATAGGGGTCGGGTAAGCTGCCACCATCAATACCCACCAATATGGGCTGAAAAGGACGCAGACCATCAATGAGCGCGCGCCCCTCATCATCGGTCGGCTGCAGTGCGACGGCCAGCCCTGCGGTCAGTTCAACATCCTGTTCTAGTGGTTCATCTGGCTGGCGAATGCCGTCACGATTGGTATCGCGAAATACCGTTGCCAAGACCTGGCCGTTGGAGGCAAGCCGCTCATTGCTCAGCCTTATGCGGCCATTACGCGGATCAGGGCCGATGCTGAAAGCCAGATTGACACCAGCAGCAAAAGATCCATCACTGGCCGCTTCTATGCTGCTGTTCAAAGAGAATTTATCAAATTGCCGGATATAGCCCAGCGCCAATCTGGTCCGGCTATTCTCGCCATCAAAGCCCAATTCAGCGCGCCAGCTATTCCGGCGGCCATTGCGCCATTCACCAACGATAGAGGCAGAACGAAAGCGCGATTCCGGCGCGATGCGGAAACGCGATTCCCCGCGCAAACGGAATTTGCCTAGCCGCAAATTGGCCAGCAATCCCGCCTCTAGCTGATCGTCAGGATTTGGACCGAAAGGATTGATATTGCGCGCATAATCAAGCTCTCCGGTTATTGATACACGCTGTAAATTGGCCGACACCCGGCTTGTTACATTCAATGTATCTGCGCCCGTGGTGCGCGTGCGATAAACAGCGTCCAGCTCAACCGGTATTGTCACGCGCCCACTTTTGAAAAAATGGCTAAAGGCAAGATTATGGCGCGAGTTCACGTTTTGTTCAAGCTGATCGGACTGAAAACCTTCCGTTGCCCAGATTGTTTCTGCGCGAAAGAAGCTATTACCAAATCGGCCCAGTGCCTGACCACGCAAAGCTGATGCGCCATCCGCATCCCCCGCTAGCGATACATCAAACAGCGCATTGCCAAAGGCACGGCGCGCGCCCAGTTCGGCAATATTGATCCGCTGGCCATCGACATTCAAGCTGTGCACCGCTCCGCTAAGCGTGGTGCGTTTATCAAGCCCATGTTCAACCCCAAAACTGCCCCGTAAACCGGCCGTGCGCAGGACATTTTCCTGCACACCCAGAGTAATCAAATCGCGCCCGGATTCTGCCACCCCGGCCCAATAATAGGTTTTGCCGGGCGGCAAGGCGTCAGAGCCAACACGCTGACTGCGCCGTTCGCGTCTAATCTGTCCTTGCGGTCCATAAAGCACCACTTCAAAATCATTACGGCCAAAAAGCAGCGGCACATCGATAAATTCATAACGGCCATCATTGCGGTTTTCTGCAAAGGCGATGAGCTGGTCATTGCGATAAAGTTCGGCATCCCAACCGACAGGCAATGAACCGCGAAAGCTGGTGCGGTCAAAAGTTGTGCCGCGATTGAGCGGCCGGTTGGTAATAAACGCACCGCGGCCAATCACTGACTGCGCCACCAATGGTGTAGAGAAGGTTGATATATCGCCAGCCGCAATCTGCGTTGCCTTTGCCGGCCCCAGCAACTGGCCATTTGGATCAGAACGAAATGCCCTTATGCGCAGGCTCTCCGGCACGCCGTCATTATCAGACGCAAGACGCGCATCTACAGAGGCCTTGCCGATTTCTCCGGACGCAAAAAATTCATAGCGGACATCAAGATCGGCCCTGCTGCTGCGGGTATCACGCAGTCCGCCAATTGACAGCACAGCGTCAACAGATGGCGTTTGCCAAAATTCATAAGGCTGGTCAGCTTGCGGAATATCGGCAAGGTCGAAAATCTTGTTCGGGCGTATTTTGGCCGCCTTTGCCTTGCGTTCTGCCGCGCGCTGAAAAGGCAATTTGCGTTCTGATTCCAGCAATAGCAACGCATTGGAAAGATCAGGCGTAAGATCAAGGCCAAGCCATTTGCCCAAAACCTTGGTATCAACACACCAACCCTCTGGCGCATCATAAATATCGCCCGTCTTTAATGGATAGTCGCCGTTCATGGTTTGTACTTGACGCTGATCGCGGTCTATAACCAATATTTCCTGCTCAGCAAATATCCAGCCGGTTGCGCGGCGCGACTTTTTATCCAACCGCACCGGCAGGTTGAGCGACATGATAATATCGCCAAAATCCACGCATATTCCTGCAGGTGTTTGATAGCCGCGTACGCCATCACCCAGGCTGAAACGGCCAGAGCGAATATCCAATAGCAAAAAGTCGTCATCATTGGGCTGCCAGTCTATAGCCCCACTCTGCGCTTGTGCCTGAACCTGACTCTGACCCTGTGTTATAATCTGTTCAGAGTTTTGTATCTGCGCATGTGCTGCACTTTGCCCCATATGCAACGGAGCGGTCAGCATTGCTGCTGCCGCCATGACGCCAAATACGCCGCGTTGCAAGATAGAATTTATGAGCATAATAAGTCTTAAAATACTGTAATATAATACTTATTACAGGGCAGTGTCGATTTTTGAAATCAAGCCGCCACCAGCATTTGGCGCTTCATAAAAGGCAATTGTAACCGGGGCAGAGCGCAGCGCATTGGCCAGCTCATCTGGAATATTAAGGCGTACAGTTCGCCCATTTAGTTCAGGATATACAGCAATACCGCGCGCCACCATGATCGGCTCTGCATCGCCCTGTCGGGTAACGCGGATTTCCCCATAGACCGAACCTTCGCCGGACCGTTGCAGATCAAAAGCCAGTGCTTCACCACCCGATTCCAGCTTTTCCAATCGGCCATTGGCCAGGCTGGCCGTCGCTTGCAATTGGCCGCGGCGGATAATGATGGGAATGGTAACGCCATAAATAGGCGTTAACGCGATGGACAGGCCCTCACTTTGAATATTCACCGTTTCTGTAATTGCAGTAGCTTTTGGAATAGCGCGGAACAGCATGTGCGCGCGATATTCACCATCGGCAAGACCCGCCGGTGCGCGAACACCAATGCGGATGGCCTGTGGTTGATTGGGCGGCAGTGTCACACGGCGCGGCGCATAGCGGATCATTTGCAGGGCGGCCTGTTCTAACTGGTTAGCCTCTTCCTCAGACACCTCTGCCAATGCGCCTTCTGGCGTCATTCGCCGCAATTCCAGACTGATACGATAGGTCGCCTCTTCGCTGCCGACATTGTTCAATATGACCTCTGTGCCGCGCTTGCCGTCCAGCACGATTCTGGTCGGCGCGACCAGCAGATCACCTTTGCCCTGTGCCATTGCCGGAGCAGCGCCCTGCGTAACGGCCATCGCCACAGCAAACGCCATAGCAAAGCCTGCAAAAACATATTTGCGCAGCAATCGGATCATCCCATCATCTCCATTTGATTCTGTTCCATAGCGGTCTGAATAAGCGCTATGCCGGTTTCATCAGTTGCTGCTGTTATCGGGAAATATGGTTTACAAATCGCTAATTCTTGCTGGAAACACGCACAAAAAGGGGCGCGAAACCATCTAAGGTTTCGCGCCCCATTGCCTGATTGCCAGCCCCTGCGAGAAAGCCGGCAAATCAAACGTATAGCTTATTGATAGTCAACAGTTACATCGAACTGCCCAGCATAATCGCCAGAAGGCTGGTTATCGCCCACTGTCAAAACGCCGCCTACAGTGAAGCCAGCTTCGCCAGCAGTATCGAGCGTCAAGGTTGAGTCAGAGCCGGTCAACGCAGCCGTCATCTGGTCGGTGCCGCTCACCAATGTGACGCTTGCATCAACAGCTACGGTTACGACTTCGCCAGCGGTGCCGGTTACGTCAAAGCTAGCAGCACTGTTTGTGCCTGTGCAGGTCAGGTTAGCACCGCAGTTAAAAGTGCCATCGGCACCAATTGATACATCATCGCCAGTAGCGCCAACAACGATGGTGCCGAATGCAAGATCGTCACCAGCCGTGACAGTGATTTCTTCAAGAATGGTTGCAGATGCGTCAGCGGTTGCAGATTGTGCATAAGCACCGGTTGAAGAAAGAGCTGCCACAAGGGCTACTGAACCGGCAAGTACGGTTTTGAATGTTTTGGTCATAAATCTGGTCCTTATTATATATGCGGAAAGCGTTATGATATTCCGGCAAACTTTCCGCAAAGCCACCCGGTTTAAATGGCAGGGTCCGTGCCATTCACAGCCGCTCTTATGACGCCTATCCGTTCATGTTTTACTGAAGTTTATAGTTAACGTGGATTAACGAAGCGCATCATTCATGCTCTTTTTGCGCATATGTTTCTTATGCAAGAACATGAAATATAAGGATTTTTGTGATTTAATGGTTCATGGCGATAAACATGTTACAGCCTTTAAATACTTAATGGCGCAGATAAAATACGGCCAATAGACGAATCGCAATCGTCCATTTAATCTCTACAGGCTGATTTTATGCGCCAGCGCGCATACGCTATTTATAAAGGCTCACCAGAAAGACGCTGACATAATAGATCAAGCTGATCGAGGCTGGAATAACGCACACTCAATTGCCCGGTTGCGGAGTTTTTGCCCGGTTCAATGCTAACATTCATGCCCAATAGGTCTGACAGATGCCGCTCAACCGTTGCGATATCAGCATCCAGCGCCGCATCGCCGCTTGTGCCAGCACCATTAACATCTGCTACAGGATTGGCTTTTTTGCGGACCAACTTCTCAATCTGGCGAACAGACAGGCTTTCCTTCACTGCCTTTTGTGCGATAGCCTGCGCATCATCTGCATTAATGAGAGCACGGGCATGGCCCATCGACAATTTGCCTTCATCAACCAATGACAAAACCGAATCGGGCAGTGCCAATAAACGAATCATATTCGCCACATGGCTGCGCGATTTATCAACCATTTGCGCCAGCGCATTATGGTTTAAATCATCCTGCTCCATCAAATTACGATAGGCACGCGCTTCCTCTATGGGGGTTAAATCTTCGCGCTGAATATTTTCAATCAACGCCAATGTCAGCGTATCGCGTTCATCCAATTCGCGCACCAATGCGGGAATCTCATGCAATCGCGCTCGCTGTGCTGCCCGCCAGCGTCGCTCACCCGCGACCAATTGGTAATGGCCTGGTTTATCAGGTGCAGGACGCACAATGACGGGTTGAATCACGCCGCGTTGCTTTATGCTGGCTGCCAATTCGTCCAGCGCATCATTATCAAAAAAGCGCCGAGGCTGACCAGGATGCGGTTTTATACGCGCTATAGGCAAGACCTCAACCAGCGAATCGCGTGCTACTGTGCTGCTCGCCTGATTTATATTTTGGCCTGCTATATCATCAGATAATGCCGCAGATGATGCCGCAACTGATAGAGGATCGCTATCTGGTGCCAATGCTATGGCGCGGCTATTATGAGATCCGGATTCTGATCCAATATTTTGCGCGGCGCTATCTTGCGTAATAGGGCGCTCTGTTCGCACTTCACCCAATAAAGCATTAAGCCCGCGGCCCAGCCCAGCAGCTTTTTTCTTCGGAGCTTTTTTGGCTTTCGCTTTCTTTTGCGAGTCACCCTTTTCTGGGTTGCTCTTCTGCATTTCCGGGGCGGTCATAAAATTCTCTTTCTTGCTAATCATGCGACTTCCTTCTTGTCATGCAGCCGCGCCGCCAATTCCTTGGCAAGGGCAATATAGGCCGATGATCCCGCACATCGATGATCGTAAACTAAGGCGGGCAGTCCATGGCTTGGCGCTTCTGACAAGCGAACATTGCGCGGTATTACTGCATCAAAAACCAGATTACCCAATACTTCGCGCACATCATCGGTAACCTGATCGGTCAAACGGTTACGGCGATCATGCATAGTGAGGACCACACCCAATATAGACAGATCAGGATTAAAGACATTTTGCACCCGCTCCACCGTCTGCAAAAGCTGGCTAAGCCCCTCCAGCGCAAAAAACTCACATTGCAGAGGCACCAAGAGGGAATTGGCGGCAACCAGAGCGTTTAACGTCAACAAACCCAGTGATGGCGGACAATCTACAAGGCAGACATCCCATTCGTCATGATTCTCAAACGCAGATTTCAGACGATGGGTACGCTCTTCAAGGTCAACCATCTCAATCTCTGCACCAGACAGATCAACCGTTGCTGGCACAATAGAGAGGCCGGGAATGGCAGTATCTTGCACACAATCATCCAGCGAGGCCGCGCCGGTTAGAACATCATAGCTGCTATATTCGCGATCCCGACTATGTACACCCAGACCGGTTGAAGCGTTGCCTTGCGGGTCGAGATCAACCAATAGCGTTTTCCATCCCGTTGCGGCCAAAGCGGTCGAAACATTAATCGCCGTAGTGGTTTTGCCAACCCCGCCTTTTTGATTTGCGACTGCAATGACGATCATAAATGCTCCTCTATGTGGCGAAACTTAGCACGCATCAGCGAATATTGAGCAAATGACAGAAATGAACAATGTTGCGTTCAATTTCCGTTCGGTCGGCCAATGCCCACCAATATTTTTGCATCGTCACTCGTCACACTATGTTCCACGTGAAACATATTCTGACAGTTTTTCGGTAAATTGGCCAGTTCATTAATAGCATTTTTACCCTTTGGGAGCAGCCATTTCGTCTCTTTTGTGGAAAATCGTCTGGATAAGTCGAGCAATTTTGGCAAAGGGGCAAATGCACGCGCGGTTATCACATCAAATGCTTCTGTTTCTATATGTTCGAGTCGGGAGCCTTTTATGGTCACATTACTAGAAAGATCGAGTTCGGTAACGGCATGCTGCAGAAAATCTATGCGGCGCGCCCGCGATTCGACCAATGTTATTTTGCAATCTGCACATAGGGCTATAACCAGCCCTGGCAGACCGGGGCCAGAACCAAGATCCAGCCATTTTGCGCCGCGCTCTGCATCGGCCAAATTTATAAGTTGCGCCCCATCGACAATATGCCGCGCCCATATTGTATCGAATGTCGATGCTGAAATCAGATTCTGCTTCTCTGCCTCAGTGCGCAGCATAGTGACATAATAAGCAAGACGCTCCTCTGTTTCACGTGAAACACCCAATATATCCCGCAACCAGAGCCTGGCCTGCTCATCTGTAGTAACGCTATTTTGGCTCATGCGGCGCTTTGCTGATCGTCGGCATGGCGGCGTGAGTGAACCAATATGGCGGTTAAGGCTGCGGGTGTGATGCCCCGCATCCGCCCTGCTTCAGCCAAAGTTGCTGGCAATGCTGTCTCAAGCCGCTCAATCATCTCATTAGAAAGGCCCGCAATATTTGCATAAATAAGTGACTGCGGAATATGAATATGCTCATTGCGGCGAATATCGCGTAATTCGGCTTCCTGTCTGCGCAAATAGGGAGCATAGCGCGCATCTTCGGTAATCTCTTCCGCCAGATGTTCATCACAGTTCAGCACGTCATTAAGCTGAGCAAGATCGCGCAAATGAACATTGGGAAAGCGCAGCCATTCATACAGCGGCTGGCGCTCTGCATCGCGCTTCACATCCAAACCAATGGCAATGAGTTTTTCAGGCCCTGTTTGCTCCGCTAGCGCAGCCACAATGCTCTCTTTCTTATCCATATGGTGTTTATGAATTGCGGTTCGCTCTGGCCCAACACAGCCCGATGCCATCGCGATATTGGTTAATCGGTCATGCGCATTATTGGCACGTAAACGCAGGCGATATTCCGCGCGGGATGTCAGCATACGATAAGGTTCTGTCACACCGTGCAGCACCAGATCATCTATCATCACCGCCATATAGCTGTTGCTACGGTCAAGTGCGGGCATGTCTTCACCCAATATCGCGCTTGCCGCTGCCATGCCAGCGATCAGACCCTGGGCCGCCGCTTCTTCATAACCGGTGGTCCCGTTTATCTGTCCTGCACAATATAGCCCCGGCATATCACGAATTTGTAAGCCGCGGTCCAATATACGCGGGTCAATATGGTCATATTCTACGGCATAGCCCGGCACGATTATATCGGCCTGTTCCAACCCCATCATAGAATGAATCATGGCTTGCTGAATATCGGTAGGCAAAGAGGTGCTAATGCCATTGGGATAAATTAAATGGCTGTCCAGTCCTTCTGGCTCCAAAAATACCTGATGCCCATCACGGTCGCCAAAACGGAAAATCTTATCTTCGATTGATGGGCAATATCGCGGTCCCTCACCTTGAATATCGCCGCCAAATAATGGTGAGCGGTCAAGGCCGGAACGCACAATATCGTGGCTTTTGCTGTTGGTGCGGGTAATGGCGCAATGCAGTTGAATATTGCTGCGGCGCTTAGTGAGCGGTGACATTGTCCATCCATCATCATCGCTTGGCTGTTGATCCAGCCTTGCCCAATTAATGGTTCGCCCATCCAGACGCGGCGGCGTGCCGGTTTTTAACCGCGCCATGGGAAGCTTACGCGCATATAATTGCTCTGCCAATTTGGTGGCGGCACGTTCCTCTATGCGGCCACCTTCAAAGCGTTCTTCACCGCGAAATAGACGGCCACCCAAAAATGTGCCTGTCGCTAATATTACAGCCCCGGCTTTAATGGTGCTGCCATCACCCAATTTTACGCCAGCCAGCTTATCGCCCTCAAAATATAGCTCTGCCGCCTCTCCCTCTAAGATGGTCAGATTGTCCTGAGCGCCCAACATCTGTTGGACAGCACGCTTATAAAGCACACGATCAGCCTGCACCCGCGGTCCTTGAACAGCGCTGCCTTTGCTGCGGTTGAGCATGCGATAATGAATAGCCGCCGCATCAGCCGCACGCCCAATCAGTCCATCAAAAGCATCAACTTCACGAACCAAATGACCTTTGCCCAATCCGCCTATTGCAGGGTTACAAGACATCGCGCCAATGGCGTCACGGTCAAAACTAACCAATGCCGTGCGCACACCCATGCGTGCAGCAACCGCTGCCGCCTCGGTTCCTGCATGGCCGCCGCCAATCACAATAATGTCAAAATGCTTGCTCATAATTTGCGATATAGTGGAGATTGCCAGCCACGCCAAGTAGGGAAAATTTACAGCGTTGGCGCTTTATAGGTTAATTTGTTTCACGTGAAACACTTTGCGTAATGTAGCAATGTCTATTTACCGATACAAAATTTGCCAAATAAGGCATCGAGCATATCCTCTGTATGCAATCGCCCCGTTATTGCATCAAGTGCATTGCGGGCGTTGCGCAATTCCTCACCAACAATCAGCATATCCTGCGCTGCCTGTGCGGCGCTCAACGCCTGCACCAATTCGCTTAAGCGCGACCTTTGCCGGGCATTATAGCTTGGTGCATCAGGATCGGGTAACAGGGTTTTGGCTTTATCCAACAATGCGCTACGCAGCGCATCCATCCCCTGCCCCGTCTCCGCCGATAATGTCAGGCCATCGCATGGCGTCTTATCGCTTCGCATATCTGCCCTGGCAATAATGGCTAGAGTTTGGGGATGATCGGGCATTTGCGCTATATCACCCAACCATAACACAATATCCGCTGCTGCAATTGCTGTACGCGCACGGTCCATCCCTATGGCTTCCACTCTGTCATCACCCACTTCGTGCAAACCCGCACTATCAATGATGACAAGAGGCACGCCATTCAGGGCAATGGGCGCCTCAATAAGGTCACGCGTCGTACCGGCAATATCGGTCACAATCGCTGCTTCGCGCTGAACCAATGCATTGAACAATGTTGATTTGCCGCTATTGGGCGGGCCAGCAATAATAACCCGCACACCATCTTTTAACCGTTCGGTAGGCGGCGCATTAAGGGCATTGCGGATATCGCTTTCCAACATCTGCAAAATGCCGCTGAGCACGATCCGCTGTTCGGGCGGCACATCATCTTCATCAGCAAAATCGAGCTCCGCCTCCACCATCGCCGATGCTTTAAGCAATTCATTGCGCCAGCCATTAACTGCGCGTGATAACAGGCCTTCACTCTGACGTAATGCATGGCGGCGCTGCATATCCGTCTCGGCAAATAGCAAGTCTGACAAAGCCTCTGCTTCGGCCAGATCCATGCGGCCATTTGCAAAAGCGCGGCGGGTAAATTCGCCCGGTTCTGCTCGGCGCAGACCCGAAAGGCTGGCCAGTGCATCTTCGACTGCCTGCACAACCGCGCGGCCACCATGACAATATAATTCTGCACTATCCTCGCCCGTCGCATTATTTGGCCCTGGCAGCCAGATCACCATAGTGCGGTCGAGCAAATCCCCGCTTTGGGGATGGCGCACAGCGCGCAATACAGCGCGTCTGGGTTCGGGAAGTGTATCACCGCAAACCGCTTTTAGGGCATGACCCGCTTGCCGGCCGGATATACGAATGACCGCAATACCCGCAGGCGGCGCTCCGCTTGATAATGCGAAAATAGTATCAGCCATTATATTATATGCTGGCGCTAATCTTTATCGGGCTTATTGGTGTCTGGCTTGGAGCCACTACGAGCAGAACCACTATTTTTGGAAACACCGGCGTCCATCAAATTCTGAAAAAGACGCAGCCCCGCCTCTCCCATAGGCGCAATATTTTTGGCCAGATTTTGCAACTGGTCAATGCTGGTTGCGCCGCTCATCGCTTTTTTTACGCCGTCCACATAAGCATCATTAACATCTTTCACATCGGGCAGACCCATAAGCGTGCGCATTTCTTCGGGCGTGCAATCCAGTTCGATATTGATTTTCATATCTTTCGCTCCTGCTCCTACCCGCATTTTATAATAGTCTTTACCATGTGCGGATGCTGTGACCAAAAAACAATGTGCTAGTCGGTCAGCCTATCAACGTCAGCACACCCACATTGGGGTCGATAAAACCATCATAGATCATTTTAAACGCGACATAGATGATGACGACAAGGCCAAGATAGGCAATCCATTTATAGCGCGCGATATATTTGGCGATGATGTTTGCAGCCAGACCCATGAGCAGCACCGATAAGAGCAAGCCTATCACCAATATACCAGGATGCTCACGCGCTGCTCCAGCGACGCCCAGCACATTGTCCAAGCTCATGGAAACATCAGCCGCAGTAACCGCCCATACAGCCGCCCAAAACCCTTTGGACGCCGCCAAATTGCTGTTTTCATCACCATCAATTTCAGGTGAGCCAGGCGATTCGCCGGTTTCCGGCGTCATGGCGCGAATTTCACGCCAAAAGCTCCACGCCACCCAGAGCAGCAATAAACCGCCCGCCAATATCAGGCCAACAATGCTAAGCAATACGCTCACCAACAATGCGAATATGATGCGCAGCACCAATGCCGCGCCAATACCGATTAATATCACCTTGCGGCGCTGGTCTGCTGGCAGACCGCCCGCTAGCGCGCCGACAACAATGGCATTATCAGCAGCAAAAACCAGATCAATCAGAATGACTTGACCAAAAGCCGCCAAAGCCGATGGCGAACCAAAATCCTGAAAATCCGCAACAATAGCCGCCCATAATTCGGCCATAGAACCAAATTGCAGCGATTCCGCGCTGGCGGCTGATATAATAAACAAATCAATTAATGGCATTGGTTATATCATTCTCGAAATAATCTACAGTCGGCAAATCGTCATAAAAATCATGCAGCAAGTCTTTCCATCTTTGATAGTCAGGCGATGCGCGAAAACCCTTTTGGTGGCTCGCAATATCATCCCATTCTACCAGCAATAGATAATCGCCAAATTGCTCTGCTGAACGCAGCACTTTAATCGAGCGAAAACCAGGCTGGGCTGCAATAATGTGCCGCGCCTCAGACATTGCTTTCTCAAAGGCAGCGGCGCGTTCCGGAGCGACCTGCAAAATCGCATGTTCAACAATCATTGATCCGCCTTTGACCGGCCATACCGATTGTTACTGGTTCATACTATCGAAGAAGTCTTCATTGCTCTTAGAATCTTTCATCTTGTCGAGCAGGAATTCCATCGCATCGACAGTGCCCATTTGCATAAGGATACGGCGCAGCACCCACATTTTGCTGAGCGTATCTTTCTCGACCAATATTTCCTCTTTACGCGTGCCGGATTTACCAACATCAAGCGCCGGGAATATCCGCTTGTCAGAGACTTTGCGATCCAGCACGATTTCCGAGTTGCCCGTACCTTTAAATTCCTCAAAAATAACCTCGTCCATGCGGCTACCTGTATCGATCAGCGCGGTGGCGATAATGGACAGCGAACCGCCTTCCTCAATATTACGCGCAGCACCGAAAAAACGTTTCGGGCGCTGCAGGGCATTGGCATCAACACCGCCGGTCAGCACTTTGCCCGATGATGGTACCACCGTATTATAAGCGCGGCCAAGACGTGTGATAGAGTCGAGCAGGATCACAACATCATGCTTATGCTCAACCAGCCTTTTGGCTTTTTCTATAACCATTTCAGCGACTTGCACATGGCGGCTGGCTGGTTCATCAAAGGTTGAGCTAATCACTTCACCATTAACCGAACGCTGCATATCGGTAACTTCTTCGGGCCGCTCATCAATCAGCAGTACGAGCAGATACACTTCGGGATGATTGTCTGTAATCGCTTTGGCGATATTTTGCAGCAAGACCGTCTTACCCGTGCGCGGCGGCGCCACGATAAGCGCGCGCTGGCCCTTACCTTGCGGCGAGATAATGTCGATAACCCGTGAGGATTTATCCTTCACCGTGGGGTCGCTATTATCAAGCGACAGTTTTTGATCGGGATAAAGCGGCGTTAAATTGTCAAAATTCACCCGTGTGCGCACCGCATCAGGGTCTTCAAAATTCACTTGTGTCAGCTTGGTCAGCGCAAAATAACGCTCGCCATCACGCGGTCCGCGAATTTCGCCTTCCACCGTATCACCGGTGCGCAGGCCAAAGCGGCGCACCTGGTTAGGAGAGACATAGATATCATCAGGCCCGGCCAGATAATTGGCTTCCGGAGAGCGCAAAAAGCCAAAACCATCGGTCAGCACCTCAATCGTGCCAAGCCCCATAATCTGTTCGCCATCATCTGCCAATTGCTTCAAAATACCAAACATAATGTCTTGACGGCGCATGGTTGAGGCACCCTCAACACCTAGCTCTTCAGCCATTGTCACCAATTCGGCGGGTTTTTTTTCTTTTAACTCTTTTAAATGCATTTGCTGTACTCAGTTAGGGATATTGGCAGCGCACAGAAGAGTGGATTTGGGCGCTTGGTAGATTATGAAATGTGCTGGCAACCAGATTTTGCTCGATAAAGAGAAAATTGCCTTAAATATGTCTCGAACGAGATTTTTTTAGAAATACCTGTTTGCTATGATGCTGTCAAATATTACCTATGGGTTGGCGCCATATATGCCAATAGAAGCTCTCTTAGCACTGCTTGGCGTGGAACTGCACATAGATTGACTTATCCCCACACTGCCATAGCGTAATATGCTTGCCAATCTTACCCAGCCTCAAAACTCGTCATCCTGAACTTGTTTCACCCAGCATCATGCCGATCTAGTTTCAGCCACCGTCATCCTGAATTTGTTTCACCCAACGTCATTCTGATCTAGTTTCACCCAGCATCATGCTGATCTAGTTTCGCCCTCCGTCATCCTGAACTTGTTTCAGGATAAAAAGCGATTGAGTGTCAACTGCATAGGTCATGCTGAAACGAGCTCATAATGACGTGAAGAGAGAAGTGCGCGCATTTAGGACTATCGGATTATTGCCGCTCAGAACCAACCCGCCTGACGCACCACAACGACCAAGATAACAATGATCGCCGCCGTGACACCGGGTACTTCATTGGCCAATCGCAGCGCTTTACCGCTCATCGTCCATTCACCGCGCGCCAGTTTTTTGGCATAGCCTGCCATCCACATATGATAGCCCGTCAGGATTATAACAACAAAGAGCTTCGCATGAAACCAGCCTTCCGTATAAGCGCCAGTTTGCCAGGCGAGCAAAAGACCCAGCACCCAGACGATAATCAATGAAGGGTTGAGAATAATCTTACGCAGCCGCGTTTCACGCTCCACCCATTTGGCGTCCTCTTCGCTGCCTTTCACGCTCTCTTGATGATATACAAAAAAGCGGGGCAGCATGAACAAACCCGCCATCCAGAAGATGACAAAGATCAAATGCGCGGATTTTAGCCAAAGATACAACATGGCCAATATATCAACCAAATCACCCTCCTCGGCAAGCGGCTATTGCGGATTAATTTAAGCGCGCAGCCGCGCCATTAAATGTTCAACATGGGCAATCGGCGTTTCTTTGATAATGCCATGACCCAGATTGAAGATATGTGGGCGCTCCGCCAATGCTTCAAGGCAATTTGTAATGGCATCATCAAGCGCCGCGCCGCCCGTCAGCAAAGCCAATGGGTCAAGATTGCCCTGAACCGGCAGATTATCTGGCAAATTTTTGTGCGCCCAGGCGGCATCAACGGTTTCATCAAGGCCCAATGCATCAACGCCGGTTTCGCGTGCATAAGCAGGCAATTTGCCCCCTGCCCCTTTAGGAAAGCCGATAATGGGCGTATCGGGGTGGCGTTCTTTCAATGCGCTCACAATCGCAGCATTGGGCGCGATAACCCAGCGTTCAAATTGTGTGGGTGATAAATTGCCGGCCCAGCTATCAAATAACTGCACACCATCAACACCGGCGGTGATTTGTTTTGACAGATAATCAATGGTTTGCGCAGTGATCGCAGCGATTAATTCGGCAAAAACCGCTTCATTTTGATAGGCATAAAGCCGCGTTTCGGTTTGATCCTTGCTGCCTTGGCCGTGAATCATATAGGTGGCGATAGTCCATGGCGAACCGGCAAAACCCAGCAGAGCCTTGTCAGCGTCCAATTGACCGCGCACCAGTCTCACAGTCTCATAAATATGCTCAAGATAGGCTGGCACTGCCTCCAGCGCCGCCAAATCACTCTCTATCAGGCGTGGTGTAAGGCGCGGTCCTTCGCCAGCGGTGAATTTCAAATTCTGACCCATTGCATGCGGGATCATCAAAATATCGGCAAACAAAATGGCAGCATCAAAACCAAAGCGCCAAATGGGCTGCATGGTAATTTCAGCAGCGGCCTTGCTATCATACACCAGTTCGAGAAAGCCGCCCTTTTGTGCGCGTAACTCTCGATATTCCGGCAGATAACGACCTGCCTGACGCATTAGCCATACGGGGCGCTTATCAGTTTGCTCAGCGCGTAATTGTTTCAGGATCAAGGAACCGTGCGTCATGCTTCTCTCTTATTCATAATATATATTAAAGATTCTTGATGTTGTTTATAGGAGCGTTGGTAAGCGGCATAGCCCTTTCATGCGAAATTTCTAAACATATTGACTCTGGCAGATGTCAAAAATTTCACAGAGTCGATAATTTTGTCCCCATTATTAACAGGCTGTGCATTACAGTTATTCCTGTGGAGAAACCATGGGGAAAAATCACGGTCAGTGCGCATAAGATTAGCAGTTTTTTTCATCATCAGACTTATCGACAGGCGGCCCACATGGCTATGATGATAAAATCAGACAGAGCAGGCGATATTTTGTGGGCGTTTTTGGGCGCGTTTATGTGTATTTGGCCAAAGCCGCTATTTGATAAGCTAAACCGGTTGATGGCGTAATGCAGCGGCCCTATGCTGATGATGAACAGCAATTTTGGCGATATAATGATATGGATCAATTTCACCTGCACCTTTTGTCCGATTCAACCGGTGAAACGCTGGAAAATATCGCAAAGGCTGCACTGGCGCAATTTGAAGATGTAGAGGTTATCCGTCATTTCTGGCCGATGATACGCACAGAAAGCCAGCTTGACCGTATTTTGACAGAGGTAACAGCCAATCCCGGTCTGGTATTGTTCACTCTGGTCAATCCCGATATTCGCCGCAAACTGGAAAGCCAGTGCCGCCAAATGGGCTTGCCCAGTGTTGCGGCCATGGATGCAGTAACCGACGCGCTGTCCAACATGCTAGGGCAGACGGCCAAGGCGCGGCCCGGGCGTCAACATGTGCTGGACAGCGCCTATTTTGCGCGGGTTGATGCGATCCAGTTTACTATTGCGCATGATGACGGGATTAATTGGGAGAATTGGGAAGAGGCGGATATTGTCTTGGCGGGTGTCTCTCGCACATCAAAAACCCCGACCAGCATCTATCTCGCCAATCGCGGCTTTAAAGTGGCGAACATCCCCATTGTGCCGGAATCGCCGCCGCCTGATTTGTTATTTCGGCTCAAGCATCCGCAAATTATCGGCCTTACCACCAATGCGGACCGCTTGATACAGGTGCGGCGCAACCGGCTTTTATCGCTCAATCAAGCGCCTGAAACCGATTATGTTGATATCGACCAAGTGAAGCGCGAGGTTATCTATGCGCGGCGGATGTTTGGCGATAATGGCTGGCCGGTAATTGATGTAACGCGCCGCTCTATTGAAGAAACCGCTGCGGCAATCATCAATATAGTCAATGAAAAAGCAGCAGAAAATGCGCCAAAAGCCTAATGCCAAAATACTAAGAATAGCTATGATAATGAGCCTGATAATATGACGCTGATTTTGGCATCACAAAGCGCAGCGCGCCAAGCAATGATGCGCGCGGCCAATATGGATTTTCTGCCCGTGCCCGCCGCAATTGACGAGGAGGCTTTGACCGAAGGATTGCAGGCAGAGGGTGCCAAGCCGCGCGATATTGCCGATGCTTTGGCCGAGGCAAAAGCGCGCAAAGTCGCGCTGCGCTATCACAATGATATGGTGCTGGGCAGTGACCAGATTTTGGCGCTGGATAATGGCGAATTGCTGAGCAAGGCGCAAAACCAGCAAGAGGCGAAATATATATTGCAGCGTCTTTCTGGCCAGCGGCATCATCTTATCAGCGCCGCAGTCATTTATGAAAAGGGCGAGCCTGTCTGGCGCGAAATTGAGCAAGTGAAGATGCTGATGCGCCCGCTCAGCAATGAATTTATTGATGATTATATCGCGCAATATTGGGATGATATTCGCCATTGCGCCGGCTGTTACCGCATTGAAGGGGAGGGTGTGCAATTGTTTAACCGTATCGAGGGCAGCCATTTTGCCATTATGGGCATGCCGCTGCTGCCGCTGCTTGGCTATTTGCGCATTCGCGGGGTCATGCCATCATGAGCCTTGATTTGCCCCAATATGACGGCGCTTATGCAGAGGTTATTGGCGACCCAATTGCGCAAAGCCTCTCGCCGCTCATTCATGGCTTTTGGCTGGAAAAGCTAGATATAAAAGCGGCCTATCATAAACAGCATGTGCGGCCAGAGGAATTGGCCGAATATATCGCGGCGCGCAGCAAAGACCCGCATTGGCGCGGCTCTAATGTTACATTGCCGCACAAATTGGCGGTTTTGGACCATGTGGCGGACCCAGGTAATGTGCGCGGGTCCATTGGCGCTGCAAACACAATTTTTCGCACGGATAATGATTCCGGCGCTGGCGCATTGGGGGCAACCAACACTGATGCAGGCGGTTTTTATACCCCGCTTTCAGCCAGCGATTTATCAGGACGTCATGCCGTGATATTGGGCGCAGGCGGGGCCGCTCGCGCCGTTTTGTTTGCGCTAAAACAGGTTGATATTGGCCGCATTACATTGATGGTGCGCTCACCATTAAAGGCCCTGGGTCTGTTAGGGCAATTTGGATTGGCCGGTGATGTGATCGCCATGGATGCGCCGCTGCCTGCCGCTGATCTGCTGGTTAATGCTAGCCCATTGGGGATGAAAGGCTATGAAGGAGCACTTGATCTTGATGTAACGCGGCTGGATCTAACACGGCTGGGCGAGGGCGCGATAGTTTATGATCTGGTGTATAATCCGCTTGATACGCCCTTGCTAAAAGCAGCGCGCATGGCGGGATTAGAAACGATTGATGGCCTGACCATGTTAATCGGCCAGGCGGCAATTGCTTTTGAGCTTTTCTTTGGTCAGCCTGTTCCAGAAGATGCACAAAGTGCTGCCGATTTGCGCATGCTTTTGCTTGATGCATTGGGCCAGAAAAGCTGATGCCTCAAGCGGCTGGCACAGATTCGAAACGTCCGCATATAATCGGTCTAACCGGTTCTATCGGCATGGGAAAATCCACTGTTGCTGCAATATTTGCTGATGCAGGCGTTCCGGTTTTTGATGCAGATGCTGAGGTACACCGGCTACAGCGTTCAGATGCCAGCATTATTACAGCGATAGAGACAGCCTTTCCCGGCACTACAAATGATGCAGGTGTTGACCGTAGCGCGCTATCAAAAGCGGTTTTGGGTGATCAGCATGCGCTTAAGCGGCTGGAGGCAATTATCCACCCCGCGGTCGCGCTCAGCCGCATAGAATTTATGACAAAACATAAAGACGCGCCATTGATTTTATTTGATATTCCGCTGCTTTTTGAAAAAGGCGGTGCTAATAATGTGGACAGCATTGTTACCGTTTCTGCGCCTGCGGATGTTCAGCGTGAAAGAGTATTGGCACGGCCCGGCATGAGCGCGGAAAAATTCGCCCATATATTGGGTCTTCAAATGCCAGATGCGCAAAAGAGAGAGCTGTCCGATTATATTATTGATACCGGCCAGCCATTGGAGGCGACGCAGCGCGATGTGCACGATTTAGTTACGAAATTACATCGACAAACCCTTGCGCCAAACGCAGAATAAGACAATATTGAAATTTATGAGAGAAATTGTTTTCGACACGGAAACAACCGGTTTTGACCCCGGCCTTAATGGCGGCGACAGAATGGTTGAAATTGGCTGCATTGAAATGATCGACCGGGTTGAAACCGGCCGCACCTATCATTGCTATTATAATCCAGAGCGGCCCATGTCTGAAGGGGCATTTTCTGTCCATGGGCTGGGCGACCAGTTTTTGTCTGACAAGCCGCTTTTTGCCAGCAAGGCTCAGGAATTATTTGAATTTTTGGGTGATGCCAATTTGGTAGCGCATAATGCCAGTTTTGATTTCAAGTTTCTGAATGCAGAGCTGGAATGGGCCGGACTGCCGCCAATAAGCCTTGACCGTATGGTTGACACATTGGCAATTGCGCGGTCCAAACATCCCGGCGCACAGGCATCACTTGATGCGCTATGCACACGCTATGGCATTGACCGTAGCCAGCGGGTTAAGCATGGCGCATTACTGGATGCAGAGCTGCTCACTCAAGTCTATATTGAGCTAACCGGTGGGCGGCAAATTGGTTTGGGGTTTGATGGTGAGGGCAATGAAGCTAATGATAATACCGAAAATGGCAATATCGCGGCCAGTAGAAATGACCGGCCCCACCGCGAACCGCGCCCGCATTATGCCAGTGCCGAAGAGCTGGCCGCCCATGCCGAATTTATGAAATCAGCCGACAACCCCGCTTGGGACAAATTGGCGGCACATCATCGCCTCACTCTAACTGCGCCTGCCGCAAATAAACTTGCCGATGGCGCACCCGCTAACATTACATAAGCGATTATTCGCATATTTTCAGTTCGGCCTATCGGCCATATTTTCAACCCAGCAAAGGAGCCAAGCCCATGGAAATTCGTGTTTCAGGTCATCAAATCGAAATCGGGCAGGCATTGCAAACCCATGCATCAGAACGCTTAACCGGTATTGTCAGCAAATATTTTGATCGTGCTATTTCAGCCCATGTCACTATTGGCCGCGGGCCGCATGACAGTTTTACCAGTGATATTGTGATGCATGTTATGCAGGGTTTGATCCTGAAAGGTTCTAGCAACGCGCAAGAAGCACATCCGGCTTTCGACTCGGCTGCGAACAAGATTGAGAAGCAGCTACGCCGCTATATGCGCCGTTTGAAAGACCGGCATGAGAAAATGCAGCATGCTTTGAAAGAAGAAGAAGCGGCCTATACGGTTTTCCGTTCTGTACCGGAAAGTGAGGAAGCAGAACCGGAAGAGGCGGTTGAAGATGCGCCATTAATTATTGCGGAAACCCGTGTGGACATTCCGGAAGCAAGTGTTTCCGATGCAGTTATGATGCTGGATTTGCGTAATACTGGCGCATTATTTTTCAAAAATGCTGGAACTGGTGCGCATAATATGGTTTATCGCCGCACAGATGGAACCATTGGCTGGGTTGAACCGGGCTAAAAGATTTCACAGGGGTGTTTGAAGCGCTAAAAATAAACCTGCATTTGGCTGTAATGAAAATTTACAGCCAGAGATAATGATAGGCTGCGCGGATAATCAATTTAGGAGAGGCCTAATCGCGATCAGGCAGATCGTGGGTGAAGAATTATGTTTGCAACAGATTATTTTGATGCGATTTCTGAAGATGCGGTTTTAACCGGCGTTCATATAACAGAAAAATCCGATCTCATTGCTTTTCTGGCCGCGCAATTTTCGCGCAACTATGGTTTAGACCAAGCATTATGTGAAAATACATTATCAGAGCGTGAGGCTCTAGGATCAACCGGTTTTGGTCGTGGTATCGCCATCCCACATGGCCGGATTGATAGTATTTCAGCGCCTGTCAGCATTATTGTTCAACTGGACCAGCCGCTTAATTATGGCGCAGTCGATGCAGAACCGGTTGATTTGATTTGGGCATTATTGTCACCTGAACATAAGGGCGCGGCGCACCTAAAAGCCCTGGCCTATGTTTCGCGTATGTTGCGCAAAGACGCGCTGGTGCAGCAATTGCGCAATGCATCCAATGCCAGCATCGCTTATGCATTAATCAGTGAGCAATTGCTGCAAGATGTCGCCTAATATGATTGGCCAGATATGACGGAGCGGATATGACCGATCATGTCACTGGGGCGCAGGCGCATCACCGCGCACTTGAATCGCTTTATGCCCAGGCCCCGGTAAACCGCTATTTTGAATCGCATCTTTCCATTACCGGCGAAGGTACGGCGGAAATACGCTTTTTGGTCAATCCCGAATTGTTTCACGCGGCGGGCGCAGCGCACGGTACGCTATATTTCAAAATGCTGGATGATGCCGCTTTTTATGCCGCCAATTCATTGGTGACAGACCATTATTTGCTGACAACAGCGTTCAACCTGCATTTTACCAAGCCAGTTAAAGAGGGCGAGCTTATCGCCATGGGGCATTGGGTTAGCGGTCAAAGGCGCGTGCTGGTTGCCGAATCGCGGTTAATTGATGGCGAGGGTGATGAAATTGCGCGCGGGACCGGTACTTTTATGCGCTCACGCATCCCGTTAAGCGGTTTGCCCGGCTATCAAAGCATATAGACCCCATGCCACTTGAACCCAGATTGGCAGCATCAGTGCGCATACGCGCAATGCGCCAGATGGCCGAGGCCGCAGGCGGTTTTGCCATGGTTATCCAAAAAGGTGACGAGACATCAGGCGCAATATTGGTGCAATGGCTAAAAAAAGCCAATATCCCCGTACTTTACGAGCAAATGCCAGGATTTGACGGACCCGGAAAATGGGTGAAGATTCAGGAGCAAGACCCTGAAAACCAAGAAAAATATTTACAATATGTTAACCGGCGTTGCAAGATGGACAGTGATATTTGGGTGATTGAACTGGATATCGCAGATGAAAAACGGTTCATCGAACTCCTAGAGCATTTTCGTTGACCAAAGAATTTACAGGTGTATCTGCACCCTA
Source organism: uncultured Sphingomonadaceae bacterium (assembly GCA_964484855.1). Taxonomy (GTDB): domain Bacteria; phylum Pseudomonadota; class Alphaproteobacteria; order Sphingomonadales; family Sphingomonadaceae; genus Alterisphingorhabdus. Next base: position 22,488 of record CAZAHS010000004.1, read on the forward strand.
TCAACAACGCGTAGGCAATCTGCTTGATCGGCCATAAGGGGCGATAAGCTATAATGGGCAGTCCATTATTAGAGATTAGCGCGCAGACGGAGAACAGAACAGAGTAGCATTTTTCTGATGATCGCTGGTCGACAGAAATACCCGATGGGATAGAGCTTCACTGATATCGGTTAACCGCATTTTTTGTTAAAAAATGAGCAAGATTTTTAAAACCGCGAGTGCGGTCGCCATTGTTGCGTCAACACTCTCAATATTGGCCAATTCAGAGGCCGGTCTGGCTTTTCAGCAATCGGCTGAAACTGGACTTATTGGCACAAATGGTGCGCCCGCACAGCCGCCCATCGTTGATAATCGCGATGCGGATGCGCCGGTTATTACACAGGCTGATGGTGTTACTTTTGTTGAAAGCGAAGTGGTGCAGGATCTGCCTGACAGCTATGTAGAGCCAACAGAAGAAGAGTTGGAAGCGCAAAGAGCTGCTGAACAAGCTGCCGCAGAAGCGCAAGCCGCTGCACCAAGCGCATCATCATTGCGTGAACTGGTGGCCCAGCAGGATAACAATGTGCAACTTAGCGAAAATATGCGCTGCCTTGCTGGCGCGGTTTATTTTGAGTCCAAAGGCGAACCTTTAATGGGTCAGCTTGCTGTGGCGAAAGTCATTATCAATCGCGCAAAATCATCACGCTTCCCCAGCAGCTATTGCAGCGTTGTCTATCAGAAGCGGCAATTCTCTTTTGTACGCGGCGGCCGCATGCCGCGCATTAGCACTGGAACAAAAGCATGGCGCAATGCCAAAGCAATTGCGCAAATTGCCGATGATAAGGCATGGTCAACACCGGTTGATAATGCGCTTTTCTTCCATGCGCGCCGTGTATCACCTGGCTGGCGCCTGACGCGTGTTGGCACAGTGGGCAACCATATATTTTATCGTTAATTGCTAAGAGCAACTATTAACTCGGCAAAGAAAAGGCCCTGACATCAATATGATGCAGGGCCTTTTTCTATGGCTTTATGAAGCGCGGGTTATTTAGGGTCCTGACCCTAGTCGCGCAACAATTCATTGATACCGGTTTTGGAACGCGTTTGCGCGTCAACGGTTTTCACAATCACTGCGCAATAGAGCGATGGGCCCATTGTGCCATCGGCCAATGGCTTGCCAGGCAAAGCGCCGGGAACGACCACAGCATAAGGCGGCACTACACCGCGATGCACTTCACCGGTGGCGCGGTCGACAATTTTGGTTGATGAACCCAGATAGACACCCATGGACAATACGGCCCCTTCACCAACACGTACACCCTCGGCAACCTCGGCGCGCGCGCCGATAAATGCGCCATCTTCTATAATCACCGGTCCGGCTTGCAATGGTTCCAACACGCCGCCAATGCCTGCACCGCCGGAAATATGCACATTTTTGCCAATTTGCGCGCAGCTCCCGACCGTGGCCCAAGTATCGACCATTGTGCCTTCATCAACATAAGCGCCGATATTCACAAAGCTGGGCATCAGCACTACGCCTTTGCCGATAAACGAACCGGCCCGCGCCGCCGCGCCCGGCACCACGCGAAAGCCAGCATCACGAAAGCGGCTTTCACTCCAGCCGGTAAATTTTGACGGCACTTTGTCAAAAGCCGGAGCGCCCGCTGCACCGCCATCCATCACCACATTGTCATTCAGGCGAAAGGACAGCAAAACCGCCTTTTTCAGCCATTGGTTTACCTGCCACTCGCCGTCTGTTTTTTCCGCAACGCGCGCCTTACCGGCATCAAGCAGGGCCAGCGCATCATTAACCGCCTCGCGCACTGCACCTTGTGTGCTATGGTTTAATGTATCGCGCGCATCCCATGCCGCATCAATGGTGGCGCGAAGATCATCATGGTTTTGGGAGGTATCGGTCATGCAAATATCTTTCTCATTTGGGGCGATTCGCTAGGGGCATGAAACGCGTTGGAATAATGCCTTGCTTGCTAGCGTCTTCTGACCAAACTGCAAGAGGCGGGGCCAGATGCGGGGCCAGATACGGGGTCAGATGCGGGGACATGAATGGGCAAGGCAGGAAAGCGGCAATGCTCTTTATCCGCTTATAAATGCTCATGAATTGCGGTGAGCGCATGCTCCACCGTCTCGGCGGTGAGGTCAATATGCGCCTCATCATGGCCATGTGCGCCCAGTTCCGCGCCATTATTAATCCATATCGTGCCCATGCCCATGGCTTTGGCAGGACGCAAATTGCGCGCCATATCTTCGAAAAATACAGATTTTACAGGGTCAATTCCAAAAGCATCCAGCATGGAATCATAGGCCGGTTTCTCTGGCTTGGGGATATATTGTGTCGCGTAAATGTCGTGAATATCGCTGAACAATTCGCTCAGGCCCAAGCGGTCCAGCACCTTGCGTGCATAGGGGGTATCGGCATTGGTAAAAATGAATTTGCGCCCGGGCAATGCGGCTATTGCTTCCACCAAAGCGGGTTGCGGCGAAATAGCGGAAAGATCGACATCATGGACGAAATCGAGAAAATCGCGCGGCTCAATATTCTGATGCTTCATTAGTCCGGCCAGAGTCGTGCCATATTCGCGGAAATAGTTTTTCTGCACTTTGCGCGCTTCAAGCATATCAACTTGTAACAGTCGCGCAATATACTGTCCCATTTTTGCATCAATCTTATCGAAAATTGCAAGTTCAGGGTGGTAAAGAGTGTTGTCCAGGTCAAAAACCCAGTTGCTAATGCCATCGGTCCGTATCATGATAACTTAGTAGTAAGGGTCTGGGCATATCCTAACAAGGGTTGCCCATGGTATTATTTGCAAGGGTGAGGCCACAAATGATGACCGGAGAATCGACTTGGCTTTTCTTATGCCCCAAAGGAACCGCGAATTAGAGCAATTGCGCGGCAATAAAGCCCAATTGCGCAACAGGCTTTTGCAGACAGGTTCTGCATTTTCGCTCATCGCATTGTTAAGTGCGTGTGGCGGTGGTGGCGGGGCCAGTCCGCCGCCCAGTGCCTCCTTGCCGCCGCCGGTCGCGGTTGCGCCCCCCCCGCCCCCCCCCCCCCCCCCCCCCCCCCCCCCCCCCCCCCCCCCCCC
>CAZAHS010000005.1:0-25176 GCA_964484855.1 uncultured Sphingomonadaceae bacterium
ATCATAGCTAAGTTCAGCCGCAGCAAAATAAGCACCAATATTGGCCGGGCGGCTGGTGAAAATGCTGTTGCGGTCTTGCCCAAACACGCCGTAAAGCTGGCCCGTCAGGTTTAGGCGGCCAACACGGCCATCGACCGCATAGCCCAAATAGACCGCATCATAATCACGCCCCCGCAAATCCCCCAGCAAGGCAGGCCGCACGGGAAAGCCATTATCATCAATCTCAATATCATCGCTTTCACGGTTCATATTATAGGTGATGCTGGCCTGACTGGTGAGGCCGACAACGGGAAAATCCTGCCGGTAAATATTGGCGAAAAACACAAAATCGCTGCGCGGGGTGGCCAATATGTTGTTCAGGCCCGAATTGGTATCTTTCTCCAGCCGAATGAACGCGCCGAGATTATATTGCACCCGGTTATTATCACGCGTGCCGAAATAGCGCACGCCCAGCTGGTTATCCTGAAACAAAAAGCCGCGAAAATCGGCCTGAAAAGGCTGTATGCCAATACGCCCAGAATCGAAATCATAACGGTCTGATGTGTTGCGGAAGTGATAATCAACGAACAATTCCTGCAAACCAATAAAAAAATCGGTCCGCGCGCTGCCTTTTGATGGCTCAACAAACAGCACGCGGCGCTCTGGAACATCAACATGATTAACCTGCGTCGCTAATGTCAGGCGATATTCCACATCAGGCGGTTTATAGGCGGTCTGCCCCTTAATCAGCGCAAAGCCGGTGATGAATGTCTGCGCCAATACCAGCGAGTCCGCGCGGCCAAATACGTCCAGACTATCGGGCCGCTCGGTTGTCTGCACACCCACTGGAATGGGGAAGCTGCGCGGCTCGACTATGGTGTCGGATATGGCATTAACGACAAAAAACCATTCATCCTTGGCCTTTAGGCCCAGAAATTTTGGCGTTTTGCATTTCGGAAGGTCAAGCGCCAAACGCCGTTCGGCCTCCTCCTCACTCGGAATACAGATGGGCCGGTCGCCCTTATAAGTGTTCTGATTATAAGGGTCGAACCAGTTTTCTTTCACCACGCCCAGCGATTCAATCAGCCGCCAACGGTCCGGCACGGGGAATTGATCGGTCGGGAAAGCCTCTGGCGGCGGCGCGCGCACTGCGCCTATATTTTCCTGCACCACCGCATCGGGCAATATTTTTTCCAAGCCCGGGCGGCGGCGGCCATCAATTAGGGCGTCTTCAGCATCGGGGCCAATATCTTGCGGCTTATCCTCAGCCTCATTTTGCGGATCATTTTGCCCACTATTTTCTGCATCAGTTTGCGCGGCTGGCAGAGCCGCTGCCTGGCCATCCATCACCATCAATATCAGGGGCAAAATGCTGGCCGAAAGCGCCATCACAGCCCCTCACAGACATTTTGCTCAGCCGTATCCAGAAACGGCGCAAAGGGGCAATTAATATAGCGCAGCCGCACTTGACTATCACCCAAATCAACCAAGATACGGTCAGCGCGAATATCATTGGGCGCATTGCCAATGCCGGTGCCCAAGCGCACACCTGCATTATTTAGCCCCAAAAAGCTGACCATATCATCCTGATCGATACCATCGCCCGAAACGCCAATGCCGCCGACCAAGACGCCACCTCGATAAATCGGCACAGAGCCGGGGAAAATCTGAATGCCGTTTTGCAAGCGGTTCTGACTGGGTGAAAATTCAGGTATCTGTGTGCAGCGCTGCGGGGTATCTGCACTCGCCCCGCCACTGGCAACAAATTGCAGATGCTGCAAGAGATTGGGCGCGACCAGATCAACCTGCAAGCCAACAGCAAAGGGGCTAAATTGGTCTATAGGCACAGACAGCGGACCATGGGGGCGGCCCACTTCGCCATCAGGAAAGAAAGGCCGCGACAAATTACCGCCTGAACGATCAGCAAAGGCAAAATTGCCAGTTAGCGCATTAGGATCATTCAAAAATGTGCGTACCGCGCCAACATAAGCCGCAATATCGGTCACGCCCGGTACCGGCGGCGTGGCCAGCAATTCATTGCCCGCCACTGCGTTGGAGAAGAATGTCGCAGTGCGCGCTTTTTGTAGGCTGACATCCGTGCCGAAAATTGGCCCATCGGGTGAGCGGACAAGGCCCAATATCTGGCCATTGGTATCAACTAGCGAAATGGACGCCTGCATGCGGCTATCGAGCGGCCTGCGAATTTGGGCGCGCGCGCGGCTCAGCACAGCAAAGGCTTCTTCCAATATTACCCGCGCCTCGGCCTCGGTAATCGGCTGGGCAACAGCGCTGCCATCTGTGCCGCCGCGAATGGGGAAGCGGTTATTGCCTGCGCCATCAGTGAGCACAAAAGCATCTTCATTGGCAAATTCATTGGCGCGCGCGGCCCGTATGCCAGAGGCTTCACTGCCATAAGGCGTGCCGCTGATAATATTGCCAGCGCTATAGCCCGTCACCGCTATAAGCGTCCCTGCGCTGCCATTAATAGCGGCAAAATTACTCTGCAATGTGCCAATATCGCCGCTGTTCATATCGCTGAAACGCAGCGATGTACCATCTACCGTGATGCGGTTTGCGCGAATGCTTTGCGGCGCGGCAAAGCCTTGCGTCGCGGCTATGGCAATCGCCTCTTCATCATCCTGATCGACATTCAGGATGTTGGTGTCAAAGCCATAATCGCCATCGCCCATAATGCCGACACCGCCGACAACAACGCCGTCTTTATAAAGTGGCAATCCGCCGGGATCAGCGGCCAGCCCTAATGGCGAGCGTTTGGGGCCGATAAGCGCAGAAACGCCGCCGCTAGGGGCAAAGCGCTGCGACAAATCAGAGCAAGGCAATTGGCTGAACTGCACACCGAATAACGGCCCGCTTTCCAAACCGGCAGTTGTCGGCGCAGGCGGAAAATGCTGCTGCAAAATCTGGCTGGCGGTGCGGCTGGTAAAGGCATTGCCGCCGCTGGAGAGATAGGCGCCGGTAATCGCCTTGGCAATTGCCGCAGCGGCATTAGGCACCATCGCTCCTTGCAGCGCAGTATCGCCTGCATTGCCGCCATCGCCGGTAACCGTGCTGATACGGGTTTCATTGGGCGCGCCGGTCATGCGAAACACCGCCAGCACATTGCCCACACGGTCAACCACGGCAATGTCGGCAGGCAGATTACGCGCCTGTGCCTCGCCAACGGCCTGCGCGATAATCTGCTGCACATCATTGACGCTAAGCGCCACCTGTGCAGGCGGGGTAAAAAGATTGCCACTTGCCGGCGGAGAAGAGGGCGGAGGAGAGACAGCAACCGGCGGCGGTGAAGCCGGAGCAGACGTGCCATCATCACCGCCGCCGCAAGCAGCGGTGGACAGCGCGCATGCTCCAGCGACAGCAAGGCCGAGCAGTCTGCGCGAAATATCGCGCCGGCCTATCTTAATGTCCCCCAATTTACCCATGCCCTATTTCAATGTCCTGATCGTCCGCACAGCCTGCCCCAATTCGCGGCGGAAATTTTGCGGGCGAAAAGCATTTGGCTCTGCAACGGCGGCATAGGCATCGTTAATCTGAATGCGCAAAGCCTTGGCCGCATTGGCCGGAACCTGGCCATCGCTGACCAGACCGGATAATAATGTATCGACCGCCATAACCGATTGCACCGCGCCCTCATAATCGGTGAAGCGCGGCGAAATGGCCTCGCTGGCGATCATGTTCATAATCGCAAATGTCTGCGCACGGCCAAAGCGCGCGCGGCTAAACCGATTGGCCAATTTACGCGCCATTTGGGATAATTTGCGCGCCTCCAGCACCGCCTTTTGTCGCCCCTGCCCCATGGCGCGGTGAAATGCCTTTGACTGCGCATCGAAAGCCTGCGCCATATCGGGCGCAGCAACACGCACCGCTGCCGATAGCATAATCATATTTTCATCATTATAGGGCGGCATACCTTCCGGAATGGGCCGCGCAGGATTGTTCAGCGCCGTGGGGCGCGCTGCGGGGTCATCATAGATTTTGCGGTGACAGCTATGGCAATCATAGAAATAAAATTCGGGGAACAGCCCCTCATTGCCATATCCCGGCTTTGAAAACATGGTGAGCGAGCGCGCCAACGCCATCGCCTGACCCACCGCCCAAAATTGCACAGAAGATGGCTTACCCTTGCGCTGTAAATAATCAGCATCAACATCATGATGTTGTTGCAATGAGGAAAATAGATCCAGCTCAAAAGAAATACGCGGATGGCCAGCGGCCATGATGCGGTGATCGACAAATTGTCCGGGCTTATCGCTGCCAAAATGGCAATCCAAGCAATTGTCCGCGCGCGCTTTTGGGTCTTCCAGCGCGGCAAGCCCGCGCCGCACATTATCCTGATGGTTCGCGCCCACTGCATAATGGCTGGAGAGCCAACCAGAAGACGGCCCGTGACAGCCCTCACAGCCGACACCGTCATTAAGCTGGAAACGTGGGCCTTTAGCGGCTGCAGGCGTGGCATGACAGCCCAAACACATTTGCGCCGAACGCGGGTCACCAATGCCCAGTTTTTTGGCAATGGCCAGACTGCGCGGCTCCCCCAAAACACGAAATGCACGGCTATGTGCGCCGCCCGGCGTCGATTCCTCTTGCCACAGCATCAACTCATCCTGACGGACAATTTCGCCATCGGCGGCATTGCGGCCATGACAGGTTGAGCCAGCGCATGACGCAACGCCCAAAACACGGCCAGAAGGTGCAGCCGCCGCTTCCTGCGCAACAACTTGCTGCGGCGCGGCAAGAATGAACAGAAAAGCGCTTAGCGATGCAATAAACGCAGCAATAATGAGAGCGGGGTGACGAAAAATTACCGCAATATTGCGCGTAAAATCACGCGCCGAAGAGGCACGATTTCGAAAAACGGCAATCATTTTTGCCTTGGGCATCGTTTAACCAAACGGCTTAATAAAAAACCGCTCCCTCAAAAAATAACGATGCGACCCCCATCACATGCTTGCATTAAAGCTGCTAACGTCTTTTCTGGCAAGCATGAAGTTATAAAAAACTCCTAACGCAGACTCTCGCCAGCTTTGTGCACATTATCACAATCACTTTAATTTGTGCGGCGGATAACCAGATTGCGTATCTCGGTCATATCCTCCATCGCAAATCTTATGCCCTCACGGCCAAGTCCTGAATCTTTCACGCCGCCATAGGGCATATTATCAACACGGTAAGATGACACATCATTTATCACCACCCCGCCAACATCCAGCCTGTCCCACGCATCCAGCGTTTTGAACAAATCACGGGTAAATATACCGGCTTGCAGGCCGAATTTGCTGTCATTAACTTCATCCAATGCCGCATCAAAATCGCTAAATTTTGAGAGTAGCGCCAGCGGGCCAAAGGCCTCTTCACGATTGGCATCCGCATTGCGGTCAACATTTTCCAGCAACGTCGCCTCCAGCATATTATCGCTGCGCTTCCCGCCGCACAGCAATGTGGCCCCGCCTGCCACGGCATCGTCAATCCAGCCTTTTAGCCGCTTTGCCTCTCCCTCAGAAATCATCGGGCCGATAAATGTGTCGCGCTCTTTTGGGTCACCGGCAATCAGCGTCTTTGTTTTGGCGACCAGCATATCCTTAAACCGGTCGTAAATATCTGCATGAATAATAATCCGCTGCACGCCAATACAGCTTTGGCCCGATTGATAGAAAGCGCCAAAAATAATCCGCTCCAGCGCATCATCCAAATCGGCATCATGATCGACAATGACCGCTGCATTGCCGCCAAGTTCAAGGATGACCGGCTTTTTGCCCGCCTTTGCCTTGAGCGCCCAGCCGACATCTGGCGAGCCGGTAAAGCTTAGCAATTTCAGCCGCTCATCAGTTGTAAACAAATCCGCGCCATCACGGCTGGCCGGCAATATGGAAAATGCGCCTTTGGGCAGATCAGTTTCGGCCAGAACCTCTCCCATAATCAGCGCGCCAAGCGGCGTCTTGCTGGCCGGTTTCATAACAAAGGGGCAGCCCACCGCCAGCGCAGGCGCGATTTTGTGTGCCGCCAGATTAAGCGGAAAATTAAACGGCGAAATAAAACTGCACGGGCCAATAGGCACGCGCTTCCACATGCCCTGATAGCCTTTGGCGCGCGGCGATATATCCAGCGGCTGCACCTCGCCATAATTGCGCGTGGATTCTTCAGCGGCAATACGGAACGTATCGATAAGCCGTGTAACTTCGCCCTCTGCATCATTGATCGGTTTGCCTGCCTCAACACACAGCGCATAGGCAAGCTCGTCAAACCGCTCCTTAAAGCGCACAACACAATGGTCGAGTACAGCCTGCCGTTCATAGCTGGCCATGCGGGCCATGGGTTCAGTTGCAGCAACCGCGCCCGCAATGGCTTGTTCGATCACATCCGGTGTTGCCATTGCTGTGCGAAACGCCGTTTCATTGGTGTATTTGTCCGTCACCGCCAGATCAGTATTTGGCTGCACTGCCTCATTATTCAGATAAAGCGGATAAACATCTTTCAGCTTGGTCATCGGCATAGTCCTATATCATCTTAAAAGCTGTGATTTGCATTGCATGCGATGCGTCAGAGCTTTTTCGACAATTCTTTAAGGTCATGGTTCAAAATCTGGTCATTTTCCGAATAATCAACCGGGCAATCAATCAAGTGAACGCCCGGCGTATCGCGGGTATGGGCCAGCAATTCCTGCAAATGTTCCGCACTTTCCACACGGTGGCCATGCGCGCCATAGCTTTCAGCATATTTCACAAAGTCTGGATTGCCATAGGTTAGGCCAAAATCAACAAAGCCCATATTCGCCTGCTTCCAGCGGATCATGCCATAGCTGCTGTCATTCAAGATCAGCACCGTCATATTCAGCCCCAGCCGCACCGCAGTTTCCATTTCCTGGCTGTTCATCATAAAGCCGCCATCGCCGCAAATCGCCATGACTTTGCGGTCAGGATAGACCATCGCGCTCATCATCGCGGAGGGCAGGCCCGCGCCCATGGTCGCCAGCGCATTATCCAGCAATACAGTGTTTGGCCGATAAGCGGTATAGCCGCGTGCAAACCAGATTTTATAAACGCCATTATCAAGGCAGATAATGCCATCTTCAGGCATGGAATTGCGAACCGATTGCACCAGATGCGGCGGAAAGATGGGGAAGCGCGCATCATCAGCGAGCGGCTGTGTATGCTCAACCTCGCCCGCACGAAAACGCAATATATTATCAAAATTCCATGCGCCGCTGGGCACAATATCTTCTTTTATCTGCCACACAGCATTGGCAATATCGCCAATAACCTCAATTTGCGGGAAATATACCGGGTCAACCTCTGCCGTTTTGGTGGACAGGTGGATGACTTTTGCGCCGCCTTCTTTCATAAAGAAAGGCGGTTTTTCAATCACATCATGGCCCAGATTGACAATGCAATCCGATGCCTCAACCGCGCGGTGGACAAAGTCATTGGCCGATAATGCCGCGCAGCCAACAAATTTGGGGTGGCGCTCATCAATCACCCCTTTGCCCAATTGCGTGGTGAGAAAGGGAATACCGGTTTTCTCAATAAACTGGCTGAGCATCCGGCTGGTCATGGTACGGTTGGCACCTGCGCCGATGACCAATATGGGCGACTTTGCTTCCTCAATCGCCTTAACCGCGGCACGTATGGATTTCGCATCGGCATTTGGGCGGCGCACAGATGATGCCTTTATTGGCGTAGAATCGGTCTGTTCCTCGGCAATATCTTCAGGAAATTCAATATGCGTCGCGCCCGGCTTTTCTTCCTGCGCCAGACGAATTGCCTCTCGCACGCGGCTGGGAATATTGTCAGAACTGGCCAGTTGATGCGTAAATTTGGTCAGCGGTTTCATCATGTCGACCACATCGAGTATCTGGAAACGGCCCTGTTTAGATTTCTTGATCGGTTTTTGGCCGGTAATCATCAAAATCGGCATCCCGCCCAATTGCGCATAAGCAGCAGCGGTGACCAAATTGGTCGCGCCCGGCCCCAATGTAGCAATGCAAACGCCGGTCTTTCCGGTGTGGCGGCCATAGGTGGCGGCCATAAAGCCAGCACCTTGCTCATGCCGCGTTAGGATCAGTTTGATTTTGCTAGAACGCGAAAGGCTGTCCAGCATATCGAGATTTTCTTCACCCGGCACGCCGAAAATATATTCAACGCCCTCTTCTTCCAGACATTGAACAAAAAGATCTGATGCTTTGGTCATAATTATAGGCCCCAATATGCGCAATTGCACACTCTATGTCTTATCTAGCGGACCCGATAATTAAAGAATCGCAATCGCAATAACTTTCAATAACTTGGTTGATAATCCATAATGTGCGCAGTGTCACGCTGTGATAAATTATGGTAGTGGTGCGGCACGTTTCGCGCCTGCAAATGCGCCTATTCTGCTCTAATAGCCGCGCGCCAAATCGACCATATTCTCAAGCGTTTCACCTGCGGCAAAGGCGCGCGCATTTTTGAGGAATAGCGCAGCGGAGCGCGGGAACATTTTGCGCTGCGCCCTGCCCGATAAATGCATGCTGAGCTGCACATTGGGCAGCGTCCACAAAATATGATCGGCGGGCAAAGGCTCTGGCGTTGTCACATCCAGAAAGGCCCCGCCCAAATGGCGCGATTGCAACAGTGCGACCAGAGCGTCCTGATCCACACAATCGCCGCGCGCAATATTGATCACAAAGCTCTCCCGCTTCATCGCCGCCAGCAAATCCGCATCCAGCAATTGCCGCGTTTGCGTGGTTGATGGGGTGGCCAATATCACCCAGTCAAATTCGCCAATGCGGCTTTGCCAGTCATCACGGCCCAAAATATTTTCATCCGGCCGCGCCGTTCGCGCTGCGCCGGTAACGTCAACGCCAAAGCCCTTTAGCCGCTCGCCTATCGCTTGGCCAATCGCGCCATAGCCGATAATCAGCGCCTTACTGTCATAAAGCTCTATTGTGCCGGGCGATGCATTCAGCCATTCGGCTTTATCCGCCGCGCGCACCACATCTGGGTAGCCCTTGGCCAGGCTAAGCATGCCCATCACCGCATATTCGGCCACTGCAATGGTGTTAATGCCCACGCCATTGGTGACAATTGTGCCGCGCTGCGCCAACGCATCGACAGGAAAATGGTCCAGCCCCGCATAGATGGTCGATACCCATTTCAGCTTTTCACCCGCCAGAAACACATCGCGCATCGCGGACGGGTCATTCATATCCGCCCATGCAATATCAGCATCTGCGATTTGCGCTTTCGCCTCATCCGGCGTCATGAACCAAACAGGTTCTATGCCATCAGGCAATTGCCCTTCCAACAAAGGGCGCACCATGCCAGAAATGACAGCCTTATAGACGGTCAAAACCATGTCCGTGCATTGCGAACATAACGCTCCTGAAAATCCTCTTCATCGGTCACCAGATAAATAATGAACTCAATAAAAGCGATTATGCCGATAATTATTGTCGGAATAAAGAGCAGGATCGCACCGAATGTCGAGAGCAACAACATCGCCAGACCTGCGCCATTATAGCCCAGGTAAAATTTGTGAATGCCCAACCCGCCCAGGAAAAAGGCCAATAATGCAGCGACTATTTTGTTTTTATCGCTGGTCACTGCGCGCTGCGCTGATGTTACAGCGCCGGCGTCAATGCGAAAGACGCTTTTTGCATCCTTGCCGCTAATCTCGAAATCAACATCTGCGCCGATTGCGGGCGGCGATTGTGCGCTCCAATCATCCTTGGCAAATTGATAGCGTTGGCCATCTTCACCAGAAATTTGGCCCTTACCTGTTTCTGGATCGACCCCCAAAATCTTGCCGCGCATAAACTTCCCTTCACATATTTATTACATGCAAAAGCTAGGAAATTATAGGACCATTAGGCAAGCAGATTTTGCGAATACAATCGGCTTTTCGACCAATAGGCTATTTATGGCGATATGGCCCATTCCCAGCCCAGCGGATCGCCATCCATCACTTCAACACCGGCGGCAATCAGTTCATCGCGCAATGCATCAGAGCGCGCAAAATCCTTATCGGCGCGCGCGGCTTTGCGTTGTTCCAGCTTATCAGCAATGTCTTGCGCTGTCAGATTGGCATCAGCAGGCGCGATGCGCAACATCTCGCGCGACAGCTCCAAAAGCCCCAGCCCCATGACCATATCCATCTTTGCGATGATGGCGATACGTTGCTGCGCATCAACCTTTTTTTGCGCCAATAAATCATCAATAATGGTCAGCGCTTTACAGCTATTAAGATCATCACTGATCGCGGCATCAAAATCTGCCAATGCCTGCGCAATACGCGGATGGGGGTGTTCGGGCAATGCGGGCAGGTCCATGCCGCCCTCTACATCATGGGCAAAGCCTGCTTTTTCTCGCAGTTTTTCCATCGCCAATGCCATGCGTTTCAAACGCGTCAGCGCAGCCAGCACATTATCCCAGGTAAATTCCAATTCGCTGCGATAATGCGCTTGCAGGCACATTAGGCGGTAAGCCAGCGGGTGGATACCGCGCTTCACCAATGTTTCCAGCACCAGAAATTCGCCTGCCGATTTGGACATTTTGCCGCCGCGATCAACCAGAAAATTATTGTGCATCCAGATATTCGCGCCGCTATGGCCGCTACACGTTTTTGCCTGATTTTGGGCGATTTCATTGGGGTGGTGGATTTCGCGGTGATCTATGCCGCCGGTATGAATATCAAATTGGTCGCCCAGATATTTCATGCTCATCACCGAGCATTCCAAATGCCAGCCCGGCGCGCCTTTGCCCCATGGCGAATCCCATTCCATTTGCCGCTGTTCATGCTCTGGTGATTTGCGCCAAATAGCAAAGTCGCTCTGTTGGCGCTTGCCATCAACCGGGTCGATACGGCTTTCCCCATCCTCGGTCGCGGTGCGCGCCAATGCGCCATAATCGGGAACGCTAGAGGTATCAAAATACAATCCGCTTTCCAGCTCATAACAATGTTTGGGCGCAATCTCTTTGGCAAAATCCAGCATCTCGTCAATATGGTCAGTAGCAACCGACCATTTGGCAGGCTGGGTGATATTCAGCCGCTTAATATCATGCCAAAATGCCTCTGTATAATGCTTGGCAATATCCCAAATAGATTTGCCGCTTGTGGCTGCGGCCTTTTCCATCTTGTCATCGCCGGCATCGGCATCAGAGGTTAAATGCCCCACATCGGTGATATTGATAATATGGGTGAGGTCATAGCCCTTATAGCGCAATGTGCGGCCCAGAGTGTCGGCAAATAAAAAGGCGCGCATATTGCCAATATGCTGATAATTATAGACGGTCGGCCCGCAAGTATAGACTTTGGCGCGTCCTGTTTCGACAGGGGCAAAAGCCTCAACTTTGCGGGTCAGGCTGTTATACAGCATTAACGGGTTTTCAGCAGCTTGGGTCATGCCGCTCTATTTGTCCAACGCTGCGCCAAGGTCAAGCAGGAAGGTGCATTACAACCTCATCATGGGGCAATGATGCGCCCATCTGAAATTGCAAATATGGGTGCATCATGCCATTTTATATATTCTGCTTATTGGTCATTCTGGCCGCTGCCGCTGCTACCTTCTTCAGAAGCCGCGCCGTCAATATCTGTTGCTTCATTGGCGGCCAATATATCAACCAGCAGATCCAATTGCTGATTACAGCCATTGGCCAGCAAGGCCTCAGCCATTGCGTCCAGCCCTTTTGGAGTTTCCGGTAAAAGCTTTACGGTAACAGCGATTGATTGTGCATCCGATGCGCGCCCCATTGTATAGCGGCCATCATCCAGCACGGTTATTTTGTCCGTTGGCCAGCGGCGCAGCGGGCTTCCACGGCGCCATGTAATATCTGCCTGCCCCCCTGATGCATTGGCCAATATCATGGTCTGGTCGCTGCGCACTTCAGGCCGCCATAACAAAATCTGTTCCGGCTTTACAACGCAGTGAGTGCCGCCGCGCGATACATCAACAAACCATAAATTGGGGCTGCGCGCCGCCAATGTGGCATCTGCTGGCGCTGCTTTGGTGCCTGCGCCGCGCACGGCCCCTGTTCGCGCACGGCGGCGCGGACCAGTGGCCACAAAACTGGCAACACGGTTGCTGGTTTGTGAAGCAGATGTCTTGCGGCTTAGCGAAAATGTGCCTGGCCCTGTCAAAACACGGGTCTTACCCTTATCCAAAACCGTAATGCGGTCACCGCGTTTCAGAGTGATCTTACCGCTAGCGGCGATTTTCTTGCCCGCCGGATATTGCGCCGCAGATGGGCCGGTTGACCGCACCACCAAAGACTGCGCCAATGCAGGCGATGCTATCGCTATGCTGCCCATTGCCGCAACGCTGCACAATAACGCTCTTGCGGCGCTTTTATTTAGATCCCAAAACATAACTTTCTCCTTTTCCGGTCTGTTTCAGCCGGCTCACCAAATTTGTCAGGGCTCCATCTTCGCCCAATTTTGCAATCATGTCTGTGAGGCGCGTCATAGCAGAGACATCGCCTGCATCATGCGCATCAACCAGAGCAGCAAATGCCGTGCGTTTACTGTCCTCCCATTCGGGAACAGGTTCAAATATCTCAACCGGTCTAGCGCGGCCGCTTAATGTGATGCGGCCCATTGGCCTAAACCAATTAAGCCCGGTCTTTTCCGCCGCCTCCCGGCTGACCAAAACGCTGGTCTGCAATGCCTTATTGGCCGATTCCAAACGCGCGGCTGTATTCATACTATCACCAAAGGCGGTATATTGTATACGGCCATCACCGCCAAAATTGCCAACAATCGCCTCGCCAAAATGCAGGCCAACCCGCGTCTTGCCAATGGGCGGCACACCTTCCGGTGCTTCACGGCGAAAGGCCTCGCCTGCTTCATACATGGCTTGCGCAGCGCGGGCAGCGCGCTCTCCATCATCGGGAAAGCTGATCGGCGCACCCCAAAATGCCACCACCGCATCGCCAACAAATTTATCCAATGTGCCGCCATATTCCAAAACAACAGCGGCCAGCCGGTCAAGATAATCATTTAGCAATTGCGCCACCATTTCCGGCTCAATGGCATGGCTTAGCTTGGTAAAGCCCTCCAAATCGGTGAACACGCAGAAAATCTCGCGCTTTTCGCCATGTAGCGCCAGCTTATCGGGATTTTTCAAAATCTCGCTGGCAACTGATTTTGGCAGATATTTACCCAGTGCACCCTGCGCAAAGGCCCGCTGTTTAGAACCAATAACCCGCGCCGCGGCGCTGATACAGGTATAGGCCAGCAACCAGCCAAGCCCCCAGCCAAAAGATGACAGGTCAAGCGTGTGCACATTATTGGCTTCCAACCAAAAGGGCATGGCCAGAAAAAATGCCAATTGCCCGATCAGCATCAGCGCAACAATCCATGCCCGCGCTGCACTTAGCGCTGTTAAAGCGCCGACCAGCACCACCAGAAACGCCGCCAGCCATTTGATAATATCAGGCAGTGATTCAGGCTGCACACCGTCCAGAAGCTGCGCCAACATATGGGCGTGAACCTCCAGACCGATCATCGTTGTCTGGCCGGTTACGGCATCGCCGGTTTGGGTAAAAGGCGTTTCAAACTGGTCAAAATCAACAAAGTCACCGCCAATCAGAACATGCCGATCAGCAATTTGCTCAGCAAAAGCACCAGCAATTTCGGGGTCAGCCAATAATTCAATTGGCAATTTGCTAAAGACAGGAACGGCATCATTGCTGGTCTGATTATCATCGCCCTGTTCTATGCGCTTGGGTGTACGGAATATAACTGGCCCCTGATAATTTGCGAAAGCCTTGGTCTGCGGATTATCTGCTCCAGCAAGGGCCAAAGAGAAAAAGGGAGGCAGGCCTTTAGGCTGATCTGGCCAGCGGCGAATAACACCGTCACCATCTGTTTGCAGCCTAATGCTGGTCGCCGCAGAATTGCCCTGCGTCGCCTCGTTTAGATATTCTTCTAAAAATTGCTGCTGTTCATAATAAATCGCCTCGGCATTTGTTTCCACACTGGCATAAGCAACATGGGTGGGCGTCGCCATGGCGTTCAGCGTGCTCAGCAATAACGGATCATCATCCTGCGGTTGGTCAAACAAAATATCAATGCCGATGGATTTAGCGCCCATAGCATCAATATTGCTGAGCGCCTGCGCCAATATAGTGCGGTCAACAGGTGAGCGCTGGCCTGTTTGGCGGATAGTCTCATCCGTATAAACCACCATGACAATGCGTTCATCCTGCTCGGCCAGAGGCGCGAATATGGCAACACGAATATCATAAAGCGCGCGCTCTGCATCACGCACCAGCGGCAAATCCCAGCTAAAGCGCGCCAATAGCAGCGCCAAAATGATAAAGAAACCCGTCGCCACTATGCGGATAGGGCCAAGCTGCTTAAAAACAGTTTGCACCGCCTGTCCGCGCTCTTGCAATTTGCCGCCAGAATTGGCTTTGGCCGGGATATTGGTCTTAGCAGGTGATTGCGCAGGCATTGTCAGCGGCCACCCAGATTTTCAGGCTGCTTTTTGGCCTTATTGCCCAATAGCCGCCTGCTCAATAGCCCATATTTGCCCAATATCATGGTCGCACCCCTTTTGTCCGCACATCATATCAACGTGCAGCATAGTCCCAAATACGATAATCGACCCGTTACGCTTTATGAAAGAATATCCCGCAATTGCAAGGCATGTGAAATTACTGGCCAATATTGGTGCGACAAAATCGCTATATTTTGCCGGTTAATCAAAACCGTGAAAGGTCACGCTTTCCTCTAAAGGCGCGCGCGGCACGGTGAAATTGTTGATAGGCGCATCTTTGTCACGATAGCCAATGGCAAAGCCGCAGAAAAAGATATGGTCGTCAGGAATATCAAGCTGCGCACGCACAATGTCGCCATAGATGGACCAGGCTTCCTGTGCGCAGCTATCCAGCCCCGCCTCACATAAAAGCAGCATCAGCGTTTGCATCCACATGCCGCAATCAGACCATTGCGGCGGCCCCATAAATTTGGGCATGTGAACAAACAGGCAGACCGGCGCATCAAAGGCGCGGAAATTTTGCGCCATCTGCATCATGCGCCCCATTTTGTCATCGCGCTCTATGCCCATGCCGGCATACATGGCTTCCCCCACGCCGAAACGGCGGCCGCGATAAGGCTCGGGCAATTTGGGCGGATAAATGGGATATTCCGGCGTCTGCCCAGCAGGGCCCTCGGGAAGCTTTTTCGCCACTTCGGCTTTTAGTGCTTCGAGCGGCGCACCAGTCAACACCTTGGCGTTCCAGCTTTGCAAATTGCCGCCTGATGGAGAGCGCTGGGCTTTTTTCAAAATCTCTTTCAGCATAGAGATATCAACCGGCTGATCGGTAAAGGCGCGAATGGAGCGGCGATAGGCGACGGCGTCACTAACATTCATATTATTTTTCCTCAACAGCCTGCCCATCATTGTCTGAACACGTGCCCGTTGCAGGGGCCACACGCCAGATAATGCCGGTTACATCATCGGTAACCAATAACGCGCCCTGATTATCAAATGCCACCATGGTGGGCCGCCCTTTGGCATCGCCATCATCGTTCAGAAAGCCGGTCAGCACATTAACTGGCAGCCCAGCCTTGTCATTTATCTTATCAGCATTTGGCCGCGCAACCGGCTGGCCATCATCAGCATAGGGGATGAAGATAACATCATAGCCCGATGCCGGTTTGCGGTTCCAAGAGCCATGCCGCGCCACAAAAGCACCATTGGCGAAATCATTGCAAAAGGCACTTTGGCCATCACGCGTAAAAGCTAGCCCCAAAGGCGCAGCATGGGCACCCAATGCGTAATTTGGACGGCGGACATAGCTGCTTTGGTTGCTGCGCAGCGGCGGAACCCGCCTGTCTTCATAGCCGCCCCAATAATAATGCGGCCAACCAAATTGCGTGCCCAATTGCACCTCTGCCAAATAATCCGGCACCAGATCGGGGCCCAGCAGATCACGCTCGTTCACCACAGTCCAAAGCTCATCCGTTACAGGGTGAAAATCCAGCCCTACCGGATTGCGCAGACCAGAGGCATAAATGCGGGTTTCATTATCCTCATCAAGCTTAATCTCAATAATCGCGGCACGGCGGTCCTCTGTATCCATGCCATTTTCGCCAATATTGCTGTTTGACCCCACAGCTACATAAAGGCTGCTGCCATCCGGCGATGCGATCAAATTGCGGGTCCAGTGATTATTGGGTGCTTTGGCGTTGAGATCGGCAATTTTTGTGCCCTCGCCGCTAACGCTGAATGTTTCCTGATTATAATCAAAGACCAGCACAGCATCGGTGTTGGCGACATAAAATTTATCGCCTACCAGCGCCATACCAAAAGGCGAGTTTAACCCGTCCAGAAAGACTGATTTCTCTTCTGCAACGCCGTCGCCATCCTTATCACGCAGCCTGCTAATTCGGTTAGCAGATGTGCCGCCCGCGCCTGCTTTGGCGATCAAATTTTTGAAAACCCAGCCCTCAACACCCTTATTTTCGCGCGGCGGACTGTTGGTTTCCGCGACCAGAATATCGCCATTGGGCAAGCGGTACATAGAGCGCGGATGATCCAAACCCTCGGCAAAGCGGCTAACGGCCAGACCGTCCGCAGCAACCGGCGCATCATCATCCGCCCAGCCAACAATATCCGCGACATTTATCGTCGGGAAGCTTTCTGGCAATGGGTCGGCTATCACCGGATAGGGGCCGCTCAATTCCTCCAAACTATATTTGCTAGTCTGCCCGCGAGACAGATAATAAATTGCACCAGCAATAATCACCAGCACCAGAAGAATGAAAATCAGTGTATTGCGCATCCATGGACGCATAATAATTTACCCCGTCAAAATTATTTTATGACTTTAATATAAGGGCGTGCGCCGGACAAGTCACGCCGGAACCACTTCATTAGCCGATAATCGTCAACGCCTTCCACGCTATATAGCTCATATAGCTGAAAAAGAGCAAAATCCCCTCAGTGCGGCCGATGCGGTAATGCGTGGCGGCAAAGACAATCAGCAATAGCGCCGAGCCTAACAATATCGGCAGGTCAGGATAGACCAAAGCCGCTGGAAATCCGCCTGGAGCAAGCAGTGCGACCACGCCGCCAATGCCCAATATATTATAAATGTTGGAGCCAAGCACATTGCCAATGGCAATCTCCCCCTGCCCCTTTCGCGCCGCGATTAAAGATGTCACCAGCTCTGGCGCAGATGTGCCCATTGCTACTATGGTAACGCCGATAAGCGCATCCCCCAGCCCAAAAGCAGAGGCAATAGCAACCGCCTGTGTGACCACAATATTGCCGCCCGCCAATATTAAACCCAGCCCCAAAAGCAGCAAGAGTGACGCAAAGATAAAGGGGTTTTTGGCGACCAGTTGCTCCACTTTTTCAGATAGCCAATGCGCCGTTTCATTCTCATCAATAGCGCTATCATGTGCCAGCGCAACGTCACTGGCCGCACTGCCGCCGCCTCCGCTTTGCCGTTCCTGATAAACCGCATAGAACAGATAGCTAAACAGCATGACCAGCATCATGGCGCCGGGCAAAAAGCCGATGACCGCATCAGCAGCAAAAACATATAACAAAAATGTGGCCAGCAATGCCACGCCGCCATCACGCCATAATGGACCGCGCTCAACCGCCAAAGGGGCCAGCATGGCGGTCGCCCCTAATATCAGCAGGCTGTTCGCCATGTTGGAGCCAACAACATTGCCCCATGCGATGCCCGGCGCACCAATGCGCGATGCCTCTATACTGGCCGCCAATTCCGGTGCAGACGTACCAAAGCCGACAATGACGATACTGACCACTAGCGGGCTGATGCCGAGGCGCGAGGCCAGATCAACCGCACCGCGCACCAGCAATTCACCGCCGCCAACCAGCAACAACAACCCAAATAGCAGCAATAAGACGCTTAAAAAGATGGTGTATTTCCCAATATAAAATGATGCTTTGGCATGGCATAATGTCGATCAAACTGGCTGACAAGCGCACTAGCATTGTTATCAAAACCGCAAATACCATTACGGAAGTGAAATGCCGATCATCGAATAGCAATGCCTTTTTGCCGAGAGAATTTTGGAATTCTGCGCTTTACCCCTATATTGGCTTTGATAAATTTCGAATTCAGGACTCACAGGAGATTTTGGGCATGCATATGAAAAACAGCAACAGAGCAATTGGCAAAAGACTGCTTGGCGCAGCATCAATAATTGCTTTGCTTTCCGCGACCACTGCCAATGCCAATCCGCAGCCCGAACAGGCGGCTGATGATAGCGTAAAAACCACCGCTGAAGATTATTGGGGCGAATGGGGTATCAACACCAATTACATTAAAGACAGCGTACACCCTGGCGACGATTTTTTTGCCTATGTAAACGGCAAATGGATTGATGAATTTGAAATTCCAGATGACCGTTCGCGCTATGGCGGTTTTTCATTGCTGCGCGAAAAATCGGAGCAACGCGTGCGCGCCATCATTGAGGAACTTGCCGCCGCACAGCCCGATGCGGGATCTTTGGAAGGCAAAATCGCCGCCTATTTCAATGCCTATATGGATGTTGACGCGATTAATGCGGCTGGACTGACACCAATTAGGCCGCAATTGACGCAAATTTTTTCCATCAAAGACCGCGCTGATCTGGCTACTGCATTTGGCACAGTTGGCATCTCATCACCTTTTGGCGGATTTGTTGGTGTTGATGCAAAAAATACCGATCAATATACATTTTATGTCGGAGCGGGCGGTCTTGGTCTGCCGGATAAAAGCTATTATCTAAACGACACGCCGACAAATCTGGAAATCCGCAAGGAATATAAGAAATATCTCTCATTCTTGCTGGGCAAAGCGGGCTATCCTGACCCAGATACAGCGGCAACTGCTGTCTATCAAATTGAAGAGCAAATTGCTCAGCAGCATTGGGACCGCGCCCTTAGCCGCAACCGCAACCTGACATATAACAAGGTCAATCGCGCTGAGATGTTGGCTATGGCGGGTGATTTTCCAGTAGAAAAATTTCTAAATAAAATCGGTCTTGATACGCAGGACGAATTTGTTGTCCGGCAATTGCAGCCGACTGAACAAGAAATCAAAGACAATGAACTAACACCAGAACAACTCGCCCAATTGGGCGATGGTGTACCGGGCATTTTCAAAGTCGCCAATGAAGCACCACTTGCCAATTGGCAGGCCTATTTGGCTGCACGTTTGCTCTCTAGCTCGGCCTCCGTATTACCCACCGATATTGATGAAGCCAGCTTCAACTTTTACGGCAAAACCCTGCGCGGCCAGAAAGAGCAACGCGCACGTTGGAAACGTGCAGTCGGCGCTGTTGAAGGCGCATTGGGTGAAGGCGTTGGAAAGGTTTATGCGTCTCGCTTCTTCCCGGCGGAAAACAAGGCGGCAATGGATGAATTGGTGGCCAATTTGCGCATTGCCATGTCGGCCAATCTGGATGACATTCAATGGATGAGCGACACCACAAAGGTGGAGGCGCGCAAAAAGCTGGATAAATTCACACCAAAAATCGGCTTTACGGAAAAGTTCGAAACTTATGACAGCCTGAATGTGACGACCGGCTCCGCTTATCAAAATTCTTTGGCCGCAGGCGAATGGGCATTTAAGGACAATTTGTCGAAATTGGGCCAGCCTATTGACCGCACCGAATGGGGCATTTTGCCGCAAACAGTGAACGCCTATTATTCGCCAAGTTTGAACGAAATCGTCTTTCCTGCCGCGATTTTGCAGCCGCCATTTTTCAACCTTTCGGCTGATCCGGCAGTCAATTACGGCGCAATTGGCGGCGTTATCGGCCATGAAATCGGCCATGGCTTTGATGACCAAGGCTCCAAATCAGATGGCGACGGTGTCTTGCGCAATTGGTGGACTGAGAGTGATCTCACCAACTTCCAACAGCTTACCAACAAGCTGGTGGATCAATATAATGCGCTTTGCCCGCTGGATGATGGCGAAACCTGCGTCAATGGCCGCCTGACATTGGGCGAGAATATTGGCGATCTGGGCGGCCTATCCATGGCGTACCGCGCTTATAAAATCTCGCTAAATGGCGAAGAAGCACCCGTTATTGACGGTTTGACCGGCGATCAACGCTTCTTCATGGCGTGGGCGCAAGTATGGCGCAACAAACAACGCGAAAAAGCGCTGCGCCAGCAATTGACTACTGATCCGCACTCACCGGCTGATTACCGCGTCAACGGCATCGTCCGCAATTTTGACGAATGGTATGAAGCGTTTAACATTACACCAGAGCATGAACTCTATCTGCCGCCAGAGGAGCGCATCCGCATCTGGTAAGCTATAACGACATCACCAAAAAGGGCGGTCACAGCAATGTGGCCGCCCTTTTTATTTGGCGCTTTATTCAGCAGAAATTCCGCGCTGTGTTTCCAAATAGGTGGCGAAGCTGGCCAGCCAATGGCTGCCGGAATAATGCTCGTCACTTACTGCCGCTATGCCAGCCGCTTTATGCACATTGGCCGCAGCAAGCAGCGCGCCAATTCGCGCATCACCTTCTGGCAAAGCAGATGCAATGCCTTCTAACGCCCAAGCGCGAGACAAATTAACCCCATCCAAATGCACCAGCTTGCCATCACTGGCATCGCGCACCACGCCGGGCGTCAGCCAGTCCGCGCTGTTATTGCTAGGAATAGCTGGCAGAAAGCCGGTGAGCCATTCCGCAAATTCGGCTTGGGGCAATATGCGGCGCATAAGGTCCGCCTCCATCAAACAGGGCGAGAGAAAATCCTCCCCCGATGGTTCATAGGCCAAAGGGCAATTGCGGTCGCTTAAATGAAATTCGCGTGATTTGGCCACCAAGGCGGCCTCTAAATCCGCATCACCCACTATGCGCGCATAATCCAGCATCAGGCCAAAAGCAAAGGCGCTTTGATTATGGGTGCCAAGGCGGATGGGATAGGCCAGCTTAGGCAACCAATCCATAATTTCGGCCACAATCGCCTGCTCCAACGGGGCGAGCGTTTCCCGATATTGGGTTAGCTTTGCATCATCGCTTTCATGCAATTCTGCCACCAATTGCAGATACCATGCAATGCCATAAGGCCGCTCAAAACTGCCGCGCCCTTCCGCCTGATAATAAGCCAATTCGCCGGCCATATTTTCAGCGGTGAAACTGCGGTCCAAAGCGGCAAAAATTGCATCGCGCATCGGGCTGTCAGGATCGGTTTTCACAATGCGGGTCAGCAGCCAATGGCCATGCACAGAGCTGTGCCAGTCAAAACAGCCATAAAAGGCAGGAAACAGATCGCGCGGCGCAGCGACATCTTTATCGCCGGACAGCACATGGCTGATTTTGTTAGGATATTGCTTATGCACACAGGCGAGCGCGAAACCGGCAAAGCGGTCCGTCACAACACCGGGCCGCGCTTCGGGTATCACCGCCGCATTCTCATCAGACGCATTGTCACGCTGCTGCGAAACATCAATCGGCTTACAGCTAACCAGCAATAAAGCAGGCAATGCCCATAATATTGGTTGGCCAGTAATGGATCGAGATATTTTTTTAAGCATCATTTTTTTCCTGCACTATACACTCTATCATCGCTGCGCTTTGCTATGATGGTTTATAACAAATTGGCCTGTTACTACACCAGATATTTGGATATGATCGCCCGTACATTCACTTTGGCTTTTAAGCGGCTGGCCAGCAGATAGACACCGCTAAATTTTCGCTGAATGAACAGGGTATCAACCGGCGGCAAATGCCATAGCTCCCGCTCGGTGGCGAGTTCCATGCCCATATCGCTTAAACGCTGGGTGATTTGCGTATTGCTAAAATCAAAAGGTTCATCTTTTTGCAGCGGCTCCATCGCCACTTTGGTCATTGCCAGCACCGCCTCTTGATGATGCGGTTTCATGCCGCTGGCGATAAAGCCGATATCGGTCGCGGCCTGAACGCCCGCTGCTTCATCACCCGAAAGGACCGCGCGCATGATGGTACGATAGTCGAGCATCGTCTGCTCACGGATTTCCTGCGTTGCACCAAAATCGAGCAGCACCAGCCTATCCTCTACTGCATTATAACGGTAATTGGCAAAATTGGGGTCGGTTTGCATCAGGCGATATTCAAACAATTCACGCATCAGCAGGTCAAGCAACAATGTTGCCAGCCGGTTGCGCACTTGCTGTGATGCGCGCTCCACCTGCTCTATCGACACGCTTTCAATATAGGTCATCGCCAATATGCAGTCTGTGGTCAGCGGAGCATGGAGCTGCGGCACTTGAAAGTCCGCATCACCATCGAGCAATTCAGCAAATCGCGCGAGATATTTTGCCTCTCTTTTGTAATCAGCCTCTTCATGAAGCTGGCGCTTGGCCTCTTCCAAAAGCGGTTTTATATCCAGCTCTTGCGGCACCAAATTGGTCACGCGCAGCAAGGATGCGACATTGTTAACATCACTGTCTATGCTGCCGCTAACGCCGGGATATTGCACCTTTATCGCCAGATCATCGCCAGAATTGGTGGTGGCGCGGTGCACCTGGCCTATGGATGCGGCGGCTATGGGCCGATAGCTGAATTGGGTGAAATTATCCTGCCAGCCTTCCCCCCAATATTTCAGCAATTGTGCATCAAGCTGGCGGCGCGGCATATGCTGTGCATCAGAACGCAATTGCCCCAAAATATCGGTCAGTTCACGCGGCAGAAAATCGCCTGTATCCATAGATAGCATCTGGCCCAGCTTCATGGCCGCGCCGCGCATATTCGCCAGCTGGTTGGTAACTTTCAGCATATTGGCCGGTGTCATCAGCAAATCATTGAGCTTAGGGCGTTTGCCGCTGGCCAATTGCTGCACACCATCAAAAAACATGCCGCCCGCAACGCCCGCTGCCATGCCGCCAAAACGGGCAAAGCGCGACAAGCGGCCAAAAGGCACAGCGCGGCCATCTTTGGCATAGCGGCTATCATTTGCATCGCTATTTGCGGGCGGGTCACTGTCTTGGCTATTATCGGTCAGGGTTATATTCCTTGATTTACCGGAAAAATGTTAGGCCAGAATTTTAGGCCCATAGTCTGGACTGGCTATCTGCATATTATTATCCGTCTTTTGGCGGATAGAGACAATAACGTCCAGATTTTCCTTGTCCCTGCATCATGCTAGCCGCTAAACATAGATTAAGGGAATAGAGCTAGTTTGTTATCACATATAGCAAAGGCGATTGAGGGAACAGAAAATGGGATTTTTCTCCAAACAATTTATTGACGTTATCGAGTGGCAGGAAGAGGCAGGCCAATTGGCATGGCGCGTGCCGATGGAGGATAATGAAATCCAAAATGGCGCTCAGCTAACCGTGCGTGAAGGCCAAGGCGCGGCCTTTTTGGATCAGGGCAAATTGGCCGATATGTATCCCGCTGGCCTGCACACGCTCGACACCGAGAATATGCCGATTCTGACCAATTTGAAAAACTGGGATAAGGCGTTTAAGTCGCCCTTCAAATCGGATGTTATTTTCTTTTCTTTCCGTGAACAAACCGGCCTAAAATGGGGAACAGCGCAGCCCATCACCGTGCGCGACCCGGAATTTGGCGCGCTGCGCATTCGCGCCTTTGGTACTTATGCGATCCGCATTAAAGATGTGACCAAATTCTTCAACAATCTGCTCGGCAGCACAGCCGATATGCATATCAGCGATTTAGAAGGGCAGTTGCGCTCCACGATCAGCACCTGCC
This sequence comes from uncultured Sphingomonadaceae bacterium, assembly GCA_964484855.1. Classification (GTDB taxonomy): domain Bacteria; phylum Pseudomonadota; class Alphaproteobacteria; order Sphingomonadales; family Sphingomonadaceae; genus Alterisphingorhabdus. The sequence continues at coordinate 23,653 of CAZAHS010000005.1, forward strand.
TTGCCGCGACATTAGGGTCAGGCCAGATACCGTTTCTGGACCTTGCCGCCAATCAGATATTATTGTCTGAAACGCTGGAAAAAGCAGTGGATTCAGCGCTGGACCAATGGGGCTTGGACGCGACAAAATTATTTGTCGAAAGCCTGTCATTACCCGAAGAGGTTCAGGAAAAGCTGGACAAATCATCCTCAATGAAAGTGCTGGGCGATCTTGATAAATATGCCAAATTTCAAGCCGCCGAAGCAATGGAAACCGCTGCCGAGCAATCAGGCGGTGTTGCAGGCATTGGCGCTGGCGCAGCGGCGGGTATGGCGATTGGTCAGGCTATGGCGACGGGTATAGGGGCAGCAGCTCCGGCCCCTGCTCCAGCGGCATCTGCGGCTCCGGCGGAAGACCCGCTGGTGACATTGGAAAAGCTGCATAAGCTAATGGTCGCGGGCGTGCTGAGCGAAGAAGAATTTGCCGCAAAGAAAACCGAATTGCTAAGCCGCATCGCATAAGGGCCATAGGGATAAGAATTACGCATGGCATTAAACTGCCCTAATTGCGGCGCCGGGGTGCAATTTCCCTATAGCGGCCTTGCCATGCAAGTGTGCGGCTCATGCCGTTCATTATTGCGGCTTGAAGGGCAAGACATAGAGGCTGTGGGCCAGTCGGCTACCCTGCCCTTTGATGTCAGCGCTTTCCAAATCGGCACGTCACTTAGCATTAGCATAGGTGATGGGCGATCAGCGCGCGGTGATCTGGTCGGACGCGTGCGCTGGGGCTGGCAAGATGGTTCATGGAATGAATGGCTGCTTTATTTGCCGGATGGCTCAATACGGTGGATTGCTGAAGAATCCGGCCTTTACATGGTTATGCGCACAGTGAAGGCCAGCGCGGCCCAAGATGATGCCTGCCGCCAATTGCTAGAGGCGGGCCGCTCTGCGCTGGGCAAAGACTTTATATTTCAGGACAATATCTATTATCTGTCTGACGTAAAAACGGTCAGTTGCGTCTCTAGCGAAGGTGCATTGGACGAGCCGGTCAGCACCGGCTACACTGTCAAAACCATTGATTTTCGCAATGCCATAGGCGGCGGCCTAACCTATCAAATAGAGGAAGGTAGCGGCTATTTCTATGTCGGCTATTATGCCGAACTGGGGGAATTGGACCCAAAAAACCTACGCGATTTAGAAGGTTGGTCGCGCCCAGATTTTAGCAATTTGGTGAAAAAGGGTGAAAAGGCGTGAGCGAACAGCCCAGCCATAGCCAGGGACAGCAAATGCCATCAGTAAAGGCGGTGGATTGCCCCGCTTGTGGCGGTACGCTGGAGGTTATGGCTGCTGGTTTTACCACCAATATCATCTGCCAATATTGCGGCAGTGAGCTGGATGCGGTTGACCCGCAGGTTAAGTTAATCACGCGCCACCGTGAAGCCGCGGCCAGTCTGGAATTGCCGTTAGGAAGCCGCGGTGTTTTGCGCGGCGTTGAATGGGCCGCTATTGGCTATTTAGAACGCAGCGATAATTGGAGCCGCTGGGC